>JBEKPI010000012.1:0-35046 GCA_049520855.1 Occallatibacter sp. | reverse complement strand
GTCGAGAAGGGATCGGATGCCCCCGTGGTGAACGCCGTGTTGCCATTCAGGTAGTTGAGCAGAGCCTGGATGTAAGTGAACGCGCCCGCGATGCTATCGGTCGGGAACGCCGGACCTCCGGCCACCGGGACGGTGCCCGCGCCAGCAGTGGACGAAAAGACGCGCAGATCCTGGCTCAGATAGAAGACGTTGTTCTGCGTGGGATCGACGTTGGTGAAATAGGGATCGGCGCCGGCAATGAACTCAAAGGACGCGTAGGAGTCGGATGCATTGACCTTCGTTCCGCCGGACTCCAGATAAGCGTGCAGATCGAGCTCGTTCTCCGCGCCTCCAGCGGTTGGGAAGACCGTGTTGCCTGGGGCTGTGGTCGAAGCCGCGAAGGTGATGTCGTACGGAATGCGGATGCGCTGCGGAGCATTGGGCAGCGCCGGATTCTCGTAGTCGATCCCGTACGTAGCGCTGGGAGCCACCGTGATGCCGGAGGTGGTCGTCAGCGAACCATCCAGTTCGACGCTCAGCCCGAGCGCGTTGAACGAGTTCTTGCTGAAGCCTTCCACCACCACCCAGAAGGCCGCGCTGAAGGTGCCGTGGCTGCTCTGAGCCTGCACATCCTGGACCTCGTTCAAGCCAAATGTGCTCTTTTCCACCCAGATTGAAGTCAAGCCCACCGGGAATGGATTGTCGAGATTCGTCCCTGTGGTCAGCCCGCCCGGCCCCGGATAGGCATTGACCAGCGTCTGGAAGAAGGGGAAGGGGTTGCCCGTATCTCCAGTCAAATTGTTGTAGACGCCGGCCGGGTTGGAAGCGGCGGCGGCGATGATCTGGTCGATCGAGAAGTTCAGGTTGACGAAGAGGTAGTAGAGGAAGAGGATGTTGCAGCCGATCTCGACGTAGTTGGTGTCGCCATCCGGGTCCACATTGTTGATCCAGTCCGGCTGCGTGGGCGATGTCGAGGTAAGCCAACTGCTGGCCGTCCATCCCCAGCTCGGGAAGAGGCTCAGCCCAACGCCGCTGAGGATCAGGAACTGCTCGGCCAGGAAGCGCGAAAGGCCTTCGCCATTGCTGCCTTCGTCGCCGCCGGGGGTTGTGTCGCCGGGGAACCAGCCCTTGTCCTGGCCGTCCATGAACATCTCGCTGACTTCCGCGATGAGCAGCATCCGCAGGTAGTTGGCGTCGTCGGTAGCGTCGTCCAGTTGGATCGGCGGACCCCAGCTTGCGCCGCCAGAGGTGCTGTTGTTCACGTCCACTTCCATGGGGAGCGAGAAGGGAACGCTGACGCCGGGAAACCAGCTCTGCATGAGCGCGAAGTCGGCGTCGCAGTTTGTCATCAACTGTGTTGTGCGGGCCGGCTCAATGCCGCCGGGCCCGGCAAGGGTTGAATCGTAGAGAAACTTGTAGTTCGTGGTGACTCCACCGTTGGGGAGACCAGTGTTTTGCAGTCCCATTTGAATTTCTCCTTTTGAATCGATTTGAGGGGGATGTAACCAGCCGGCTGCCTGGACAAATCGGTTCTCCAATTGCTGCGGCTTGACGCCAGGAACTTTGGGCGGCTCTTTCCTCGGGGGAGACCCACCTGGCGCAAGCCTGGCGAGGCCGCGGCACGTCACGCTGTGTCGCGGCCCCGGACCTCCTCGGCTCGTCGCAGATATAGTGACAGGAGACGCTGGCGCGTTTCATGAATTGCGAATGAATCCCATGGCAATCGCGCCCCCGCCTCCGGGGCGGGCTTCGCATCGCCGGCAAGTTCATCGCGCGCGCCTAATAGCAGCGCGGTCACTTCGAGGCCTGTCGAAGCAAGCCGCCGAGCCAAAACGCTCGGTGGTCAAGCGGTCGCAGGCTTGCATCTCGGATGCGGAAAGAACATGCGTGGGAACCATGGTAGTTCATGAGGGACAGGAAAACTGGTCCGCAGCGTCCTCAAAACTCGATCCTGGCCTGAAACGCGATCATGCGCGGCGAACTGTCTCCGCCCAGACCGACGCCGAGCAATCCTGTCGGCGGCGAGATGGTGCTTTCGAGCGTACCGAATTTTTCCGGAATGTACCCTCTCGGATCGCTTGCTACCAAGTTGGGGGGAACGCCGGCTTCAACATTGCTGGGCAGGGCAAAGTTCGCATGATTGAACGCATTGAAAAGCTGCGTATCGAAGCGCAAGCTCACCGCTTCCGCAATCGAAAACTTCTTCGACAAATAAAAATCCGAGTAGGTGAAGTGCGGCCCGCGCACCGTGTTGCGGCCCGAGTCGCCGAACTGGCAGTTAGCGACAGAATCGCCTCCCGTGCAAGCGCCTGTTGTCGGATCGACGACTGAGACAAAGGCATCTGGATTCAACCACTGCTTGGTTCCCGCCACGGTGACGAGAGAAGAGTACGGAGTCTTCCGATAGGGCGAGACACCCGGTACTCTGCGGGCAAACTGCGGCCCGCTGCCCTGAAAGATGCCATTGCCGTTTGTTGTATAAGGCTGACTGAGCACAGTGAACGGAAGACCGCTATGAAAGAACGCCGTCTCGGAGAACGACCAGCCGCTGAAGACCGTCCGAAGAGCCGCATGGCCGGACGAAAAAGGAACCCGGTAGATTCCAAAGGCCGAGATGTTATGCCGCACGTCATAGTCGCAATCTCCGTACTGGCGGCTAAGTTCGCCCGGCAGCGGCGAGAGGATTCCCTGCGAGGAAAAAGAGAGCAGCCCTCCATTCGAGACCTCATCCAGGCAATAACTGAAGGTGTAGTTTCCTCGCAAAGTCAGTCCGCCTATCTGCTCGGTGAAATTAGTCTGCAAGCCGGAATAACTGCTGTTTGCATTGGTTTGAAACTCGTTGACGCTGCCGAATCTTTGATCAAGCGGCTTCTCATACGGATAAGGCGCAAAGCATCCGTCGCAGACCGTCTGGTAGCCGTTCAACTCGACTTGATATGGCTCATGGACGCCGCGGGTGCCAACATAATCGACGCGCGCCGCACCATGCGCGCCCATCTGCCGTTCAATCCCGAAGTTATATTGGTAGTAATAGGGCGTCTTGAGCGTGCCGCTGGGGAAGGTGTTCATGCTGACGGCCAGCGGGCATGTCGGCGCGCCTGCGGCAATGCCGGCGCAGGGCGGCGCGTCTGCGCCGAAGACCTGCTGAAAGCTCTGGTTGGCGTTGTAAGTTGCATCGACCGCGCTGTCAGGGACGCTACTGTCAGGCACGCTCGGAGCTATTCCTATGCCGCCCACCTGGCCGCCGATGCCGCCGACAAAGGTTGGCGAGTAAGGAGCGTTGGTGGCTGCAAGGTCGGCGATCTGCGCGGGAATGATGTCGTTGAAGGCGCCGAATCCGGCGTGCAGCACGATCCCTGGAGTGACCTGATAAGCCGCTGAAGCGCGGGGCTGCCATACTAACAAAGGCGTCGCCGGAAAGAGTCCGTGAACCCCGGTTTGGATCGCTTGATCGAGAGGCTGAGTGACTTCGTGCGAGAGGTCGAGAAACGATCCGGCCGGACGCGCAAACAGTCGCTGTTGATTGACCGGATTGGTGTTCCATGTTGCCCTCATTCCGGCGGTCAGTGTGATGTGCGCCGTGGGCTTGTACGTATCCATCGCATAGAAGTCGAGGTTGCCCGCGGCGACTCGTTCCTTCAGCGAAATGGGAAACGTCTGGCTGGCCGTATAGGCCGCGCCATAAGTGAACTGGGCAAGATCGTTGTAGACCACGGTTGGCACACTTCCCTCGCCCAGATCGTAGTCGCTTACGTCGATGCGGCGTGTGCTGACGCCAAATTTGTACGTGCTTCTGCCCTTCGTCCAGATCAGGTTATCGTTGATCTGCCACTGAGTCACCTTGCGCCCCTGGGGATCAGTATTGTCATTGCCGCCGATGGTTGTAAAAGGCGCGTTGTTGGTGCCTGGCGCAAGCACGATGGGGAAGGTCTGCCGGACCTGGGCGAAGTTATTGGGTTCGAAGATGCTGGAATACCAACTTGCGCCGGGATTGAACTGATTGACGAGATTCGGAGTGAGTAGATGCGTATAACCGGCAACCAAAGTGTATTGCGGTTGCGGTGAATACGAGTTGAAGATGGGATTGATTGGGTCGGTATAAGCAGCCTGCAACCCCGTGTCCTGTTGGTAACGAACCCAGACGCTGTTGTTCTTATCGATGGTGTGATCGATCTTGAGAACGATGAGGTTCTCGGTGTCGCCGTTGGTGAGCGACTGCTGGCGCTGATTCGCGCAACCGTCTCCGTCCAATACATCGCCGTTCGTTCCCAACGGGCAGGAGAGAACGGGAACTCCGGTTCCGGCGGTATTGCTATAAAGATTGAACATCGCCTGGTAGAACGGAATCTCTCCGGGCTCGGCCGCCAGCGTGGCTCCCGTGATCGGGTCCGTCCCGCCTGTCTCCAGTTGACCCTGAACATAAGGACCCGGCGCATATTTTTGACCCAGCACATAGTTCTCATAGGCGGGTGTGGGGACGACAACCTGCGAGACCAACGGCAGCGCCATCCGGATTCCCTCATAGTGGGCAAAGAAGAACAGCTTGTCTTTGCGGATGGGGCCGCCCACACTCACACCGAATTCATTGACTGTGGAGCGGGGCTTCTTGGCTGCACTGTCCGCCGTGTCGTTGGCGTGAAGAAAATAGTCCTCCGCATTCAAGAGAGAGCCGTTCCATAACTCGTAAAAGTCGCCGTGGAATCGGTTGGTTCCTGATTTAGTGAAGTAATTCACCTGCGACGCGCCATATCTTCCCTGATCGACGGAGTAGGAATTGGTATTGACGGTTGCCTCTTCGACCGCATCCAGGCCGATCACAAGGTTTGTCGATAATCCGATATTCAGTCCAAGCCACGGATCGTTGGAGTCGTATCCGTCCAAAATGTAGCCGTTGGAGGTTGCGGGAAGGCCGTTGAATTCGACGTTGCCGTAACCTCCTGCGGCCTTCGCGTCGTTGGAGGAGCCGGCGGTATTCATCAGCGCTCCCGGTGCGAACTGCACGACATACGTCAGATCCTGGCCCGGATTGGGAAGGCTGGCGATCGTTTTGGCTTCCAGCGTGGTCGTGGTATTGGGGTTCTCGAGAGTGAGCATGGCCGTTTGCGCCGTCACTTCCACGCGCTGCGAGATCGCGGACAAAGAGAGACTGAAGTTCAAGGTCACAGTGCGTCCGACTGCTACGGAAATTGGCGGCGAAGTCTGCTCGGTGAACCCGGCGGCACTCACCATTACCGTATAGGTGCCTGGATTTACCTGCGAGAAAAGGAAGCGGCCGTCGGCGTTGGTTTGTCCGGCGCGGGCGGCTTTGGTGTCTACATTGGTGGCCGTGACCGTGGCGCCGGGCAGCGCCGCGCCGGTTGAGTCCGCTACCGTGCCCGAGATAGCGCTCGTCGTCCCGCTTTGCGCCTTGAGCGGATTCGAGTTAACTATGGTTAATAACAGAAGACAAAGAGAGATGTGTCCAATCCTGCGTGCATGTTTCATGCGTAACCTCCGGGGGAACGGGGAGTTAGCGGCCCATCGCGGTTTCGATGAGCAGCCAGGCATTCAAAACGACAATCAGGGCGGCCGTGAACCACGCCAGCGCCTTCAGCCAGGGGGCGTTGACGAATTCGCCCATCTTCTTGCGGTTGCTGGTGAAGAGCACCAGCGGAATCACGGCAAAGCTCAGTTGCAGGGAGAGGATGACCTGGCTGAGGATGAGCAGCTTTTCGGTGCCCTGCTCGCCGGTGATGGCGACGACGATGATGGTGGGGATGATGGCCAGGGAACGCGTAATCATCCGGCGCAGCCAGGGGGAAAGCTTGATGTGGATGAAGCCCTCCATCACCACCTGGCCGGCGAGCGTGCCGGTGATGGAGGAGTTCTGGCCGCTGGCCAGCAGAGCGACGGCAAACAAGGTGCTCGCGCCGGTCACGCCGAGCAGTGGGCTGAGCAGCTTGTAGGCATCCTGGATTGCGGCAACCTCAAAGAGGCCGCGGCGATGGAAGACCGCCGCGGCCACGATGAGGATGGCGGCGTTGACAAAGAGGGCGATGGTGAGCGCCAGCGCGGAGTCCACATTGGCCATGTGGATGGCTTCGCGCTTGCCCTTGGGCGTGCGCTCGTATTTGCGGCTCTGTACGATCGAGGAGTGGAGATAGAGGTTGTGCGGCATCACCGTCGCGCCCAGGATTCCGATGGCGATGTAGAGCATATCGGGGTTGACGACAATCGACGCCGAGGGGATGAAGAGGTTTCGCAGCACCGGCCAATACTCCGGCTTGGAGAGAATCATTTGCACGGCGAAGAGCACGACCATGGTCCCGATCAGCGCGATCACCAGCGCCTCCACATAGCGAAAGCCCCAGCGCTGCAAGAGTAGAATCAGCAGCACGTCGAGGCCGGTGATGAGCACGCCGTAGAAGAGCGGAATGTGGAAGAGGAGGTTGAGCGCAATGGCGGAGCCGATGACCTCGGCCAGGTCGCAGGCGGCGATGGCGATCTCCGCGCCGATCCAAAGCGCAAAGCTGGCCCTGGGGCCATAGCTCTCATGGCACATCTGCGCCAGGTCGCGCTCCGTGGCCACGCCCAGCTTGAGCGAGAGGCTTTGCAGCAGAATGGCCATCAGGTTCGAGGCCATGATGACAAACAGCAGCGTGTAGCCGAAACGCGAGCCGCCGGCAATGTCGGTAGCCCAGTTGCCGGGGTCCATGTAGCCGACGGAGATCAGGAATCCGGGACCGAGAAAGCCGAGCAGACGCCGCCAGTAGTAGGGCGAGCGGGAGATGCGGACGCTGGAATGTACCTCCGCTAAAGACGGCTCGGCGAGCGCGGTTTGGGAAACGAGATTGGTGGACATAGGCTCGGAGAAGGCAATCGCAGGGACCGCTCAACCCAAGTATGCCATACATCGTTAATCATAGTTAACATTTTTTCTTATATTTAATTATCATGAATTCTCCTGCCGGAGCCAGACCGCCTCGGCTGCTGGACGGCCTAGAATTCGCCCGGGCCCTTCCGGGCTGGCACTTCGTTCCTCCACGCTCCCATCCAGCTCAATCGAAACGGTTTGATCGTAATTTTGACTGACGACGCGGAGGCTTTGGCCGGGGCCGATGCCGTTGTGATGCAAAAAGAGCAGCAGCTTGTGGTCGCGCTCCTGGAGGCCGGTGACGGTGTAGCGGCGACCCTCGACGGCCTCCGAGAGGGGCGTCTCGCCGCGCTGCTTGCGCTGGGCCGGGCTCTCGGGCAGCACCTGATTGCCGTGCGGACAGGCTCCGCCCTCGCCCAGCTTTTCCTTGAGTTTGGCTTCAAAGGCCGGCGAGACGGCGTGCTCCAGCCGTTCGGCCTCCTCGTGAATCTCGTGCCACTCCATGCCGAAGATCTCGCTCAACATGCGCTCGATGAGGTGGTGGCGCAGGGCGGTGCGATAAGCGGTCTCGCGTCCGGTCGCCGTGAGCCGCACGATGCCGTCGGCGCCAATCTCGACGAAGCCGTCGCGCCTGAGCCGCTTGAGCGCCATGGTCACGGCCGGCGCGGAGACCTCAAGCCAATGCGCCAGCACAGCTGGAATCACCTCGCGCCCCTCGGCCTCGGCTTCGAGGATCGCCTTGAGGTAATTCTCCTTCGAGACGTAGATGGCGTCTTTCATGGCAGTGCAACCAGTCTATACGGTGGAAGAGCATCGATCCGCAAATCGATAGCTCGGTTGGTATTGGGCAAATCGAAACCGCCGTCCCTGGAGTTCTCACCCTCATCGGATAAAATAGTTACGCAATGATCACAGAGGAAATTTGCCGCGACTGGGTAGGATGGATCGTCGACGGGCGATTTACCCTCCTCAAATGGTTGGGCGGCTCCGGGTTAGGCGGCTCCGGGTTAGGCGGCTCCGGGTCGAGCGGCGTCTTCCTCACGGAACTCGCGGGACACCCAGGGCGGCAAGCGGCGATCAAGCTCATTGCCGCCGATGGCGGGAACGCGGAGGAACTGATTGACGGCTGGGCGGCGGCAGCGGCTCTCTCGCATCCTCACCTGATGCCTCTCTTGCACAGCGGGTGCTGCCGGATCGACGCCGCCGAGTTGCTCTATGCCGTGACGGAATATGCCGATGAGAACCTCTCGCAGATTCTTCCCGAGCGGCCGCTCACACTCGTCGAGACCGGAGAGATGCTCGGCCCGGTCCTCGACGCGCTCGGCTATCTTCACGGCAAGGGGCTGGCGCATAGCCGCCTGAGGCCGTCGAACATCCTGGTCGTCGATGACCGGTTGAAGCTCTCTTGCGACAGCCTTCGGCGCGCGGGCGAGCCGGGCAAGGCCGTTTTGGCTCCGAGAGTCGCCCCGACAATCTATGACGCGCCGGAGACCGCAGCGGGGACCGTCACTCCGCCCGCGGACCTCTGGTCCCTCGGCGTTGTCCTGGTCGAAGCTCTGACCCAGCATCCGCCGGTTTGGGAGAGATCGGAACGGAACGAGCCGGCCGTGCCGGAATCCATGCCGCAACCCTTTGCCGGGATTGCGCGGGAGTGCCTGCGCTGCGACCCCACGCGCCGATGCACCCTCGGCGATGTCAGGGCTCGCCTCGAACCAGTTCGCGCTCTTCCAGAGCAGGCAAGCAAGAGCAGCAGTGCGGCATCCGGCAAACTTGGCATTACGGCAGGGGTTGCATCCGTGCTCCTCCTGCTTGCGGTAGCCGCAGGTTTTCTCATGCAATCTCGCCAGCCTGGGCCACGGGCTGGGCCTTCGATGCCGGTTGCGCCAGCTGCCGAAGAACAGCGCCCGGCGCCCGCGGTTCCCACCCAACAAGCTAAACCTTCAGCTCAAACTCCAGCGCCAGTTCCAGCTCCGGCGCCAGCGCCAACTCCAATTCTGGGGACTCCTGGCTCCAAAGCCGTTGCGGTGAAAGATGGCGTTGTGAATCAAGTGATGCCGGACGTACTCCCCAGCGCCAGCGCGTCCATTCAAGGGCAGATCAACGTGAGGGTGCGGGTCGCGGTCGATCTCGACGGCAATGTTTCGGATGCCAGCTTGGACTCGCCGTCGTCAAGCAAGTACTTTTCCAAAGTGGCTCTGCAAGCGGCGCAGCAATGGAAGTTCAAGCCTGCTCAAGCCGGAGGTCAGGCCGTTTCCAGCGTGTGGATTGTGCAGTTTCATTTCACGCAAACTGCAACTGAGGCCACGCTGGCCGAGGTATCTCCTTAAGCGCAAATTTGCGATCGGGGCCTGGCGAGACTCGAACCCAGTATGCGCCGAGGCGCCTCTACTGTCGCAAGAGTGCGCTTCCAAAATGCCCGCCATGCTTCAGTCGCATTGTCTCAAGGGTTAAGACTCGATGCTTGTCAAGCTGCTTCGGCACGACAGAAGTCATGCCCCTATACGAAGCGGCAACTTTGAAACACGCTCTCGCCGTCGATGCAGTTGCCGGTAGCTCCATATCTCGATTCTGAAACGGGGAAGCTCCAGCAACCTACTCCAGGTACGAGGCGACTACAGCGAGTGCCGCGATAGCGGCGGTTTCGGCTCTCAGGATGCGCGGGCCTAGCGAGGCGGCGCGCCAGCCGTTGGCGTCGAAGAGCGCTTCTTCCTCCGCGGCCCATCCGCCTTCGGGGCCGATGGCAATCTCGAGCCGGGGCGTTTCCGTTCCGGCGGCGGCTACGGCTTCTTCCAATGCATGACGCAGCGTGGTTGTGCGCTCCTGCTCGGCCAGGACAATATAGGAAGTGGCGGAAGCGGCGGACACAGCATCTGAAGGGGCGCGGACGCGCGCGGCCAACGGCGCTGGATCGAAGAGGATGGGCACATCGGAGCGCCGGGCCTGCTGCGCCGCCTCATGCGCGATGCGCCGCCAGCGCTCGGCACGCTTGCCGGCAGCCGCTGCGAGATGCTTCTCCGTCCGACGCGCAATCACCGGCGCAATGGCCGCAATGCCCAACTCGGTGGCCTTCTCGATGGCCCACTCCATGTGATCGAATTTATACACAGCCATCACCAGCGTGACGGGCAGCGCCGGATCGGCCTCGAGTTCGGCGATGAGGTTGAAGCGGACTTCATCGGCAGAGACGGCAGCCACCTGCGCATGAAAGACGTGGCCGCCCGCCACCACGTCGGCCTCCATGCCCGGCTGCGCGCGCAACACGCGGGTCATGTGTTCGGCCTGCGCGCCCACCAGCGTGGCGGTGGCTTCGTCCCAATGCTCGGCAATCCAGCGGCGGCGTGTCATAGACTTCTCCGTGCGTTCTACGCGAGTATCAGTGTAATCCTTTCCGCAAGAGCGCAGCGGTCTCGAAACACACGGCAGGCCCAAAAACACTTCAGGGGAACGCTTGCGCGTTCCCCTGGGGTGTTGCCTTGTGGTTGGAGGAGCCGCTACTACTTCTTCTTTGCGGCCTTCTTTGCCGCCTTCTTCGCGGGCGCCTTCTTTGCTGCTTTCTTGGTTGCCATGTGCCTATTCTCCCTTTCGACAGTTTGTGTGTCGTGACTGCAAACGATAATGCAGTTGAAGAATGTATAGATTTATGTAACGCAAGTGTCAAGAGAAAAACGACATGGTGGTGGAAAAATAGGCAACAATTTTTTTCGGAGCCGAATCGAAACTCGCCGTGAACGATTCAAATGATGTGCCTCGACCTCAGCAAAGCCAACGCGAAGCCGGCCATCAAGTCATTCCACACATGCGCGAAGATGCCCGCGCGCAGGCTGCGGCGATAGAGCGCGAGCACGCTAAAGAGCGCGCCAAACGCGGCGATCAAGAACATTCCGCGCGCGCCTTGATAGGCATGAGCGGCGCCGAAGACCACTGCCGACGCCGCAACGCCCCACGGCAAACTGCCTCGCGCCCATCCGATGAACTGGCGTTGCAGGTATCCGCGAAAAATAATTTCCTCGACAATGCCGACCAAGACGCAAAGCAATGCCCAGGCGGCCATTTCTTTTCCGTTGGCGGGCGCCAACTGGACCAGCGCACGCAACGTGCGCAGTTGCGAGTCATGGGGAGCGAGCGCTTGTTCCGCTTGTCCGGCTTGTCGCGCCTGCGAGGACTGTGGGGCGTTTGCAATGTGTCCATCGACATGGGGCGGCGGCGGAGAGTGCGCGAGCGCGGCCTCAACGCCCGACCAGGCGATGCCGAGCGAGCCCAGCGTCATCAGCGAGACGATCCAGAAGACGGCCGCGGCGCCCACGTCGGTTGCGATGGATCGAATGTCCCATGAGAAAGAGCCGAGCAGCGAGCGCAGCGGAGTTTTGTTCAGACGCAATCCCAACGCGACCCACGCGAGCAAGGCTAAATCCATCGCGGCGGTGAAGCCATAGGTCCTGAGACGGTCGAGCGGAGCATGGAGGGCGGAGAGGCGCGAGGCGCCATCGATGGAGATCGCAAGAATGCCCGCGACCAGGACAACGGTGTGCCATGCGGGCGCGATTGTTGCGGGCGCGACAGGGGGTTGCAGCGGCGTTGGCTGGGTGGGTTCGATCTCAGTGGGTTCCACGAATCCTCTTGGAGGGATGGTAGACGAGCGCGGGCCAAAGAGCAAAACTTTGATGCGCGTTGCAATCGCGCTCGGCCATCGAAGATATTGGATGCAAGGCGCTCCAGTGTGGCACTCTAATGGGGTGAGTCAAACGTTTTCTCAAGAGATCGAGCTTTGGAACAGCATATCCTTCGACTGCGTTGGCCGCCTGGCCACCCCGGCGGGCAGAAATCACCCGCCGGGGATCCTGGCCACGCGCCCAACTCCGCTCAGGATGACAGGTCATTTTGTAAACGAACATTTGACTCACGACTCTAGAAGTTTGGAGGAGTTTGCCCATCATGTCTGCTGAGAAAGCTTCCGCGGTAGCCGCATCGCAAGATCTTCACGCCTGGGAGGCGGGCGGAGCCGCGTCGGCCGAGGCGCTCACCACGTGGGTCGATGCCCGTCTGGCGGCTCACGAGGCGGCGTTAGCCGCGCTGCTTGCCGTCGAGGGCGAGCGCACGCCGGAGAATTCGCTGCGGCTGTACGACGCGGCCATCGAGCAACTCGCGCTGGCGGGAGCGCAGGCCGGCGTGCTGAACTCAGTGGCTGCCAACAAAGCGGTTCGCGATCAGGCGCAGATCGAAGCGCAGCGCGTGGCGCAGGCCGGCAGCTCGCTGAGTTTGAACCGCGAGGTCTATGAGGCTCTCGCCGCCATCAATATAGATGGGGCTGGCGCGGTTGAAGCGGCAAGTCCGGCGACCAAGCACTTTGTGCGGCGTACACTGCTCAGCTATCGGCTGGCCGGCGTGGACAAGGATCAGGCGACGCGCGACCTGTTGCAATCGCTTCAGGAAAAAGCAACGCGCTTGTCGCTGGAGTTCAGCCGCAACATTCAGGAGGGCGGCAAGACCATCGAGGCCACGGCGGAGGAACTTGACGGATTGCCGGCTGACTTTGTCGCGCGCCATGCGGCCGCAAGCGGCCGCATTACGCTTACCACCGATCCCCCCGACATGCAGCCGGTGATGACCTT
Source organism: Occallatibacter sp. (assembly GCA_049520855.1). Classification (GTDB taxonomy): domain Bacteria; phylum Acidobacteriota; class Terriglobia; order Terriglobales; family Acidobacteriaceae; genus Telmatobacter. The sequence continues at coordinate 22,605 of JBEKPI010000012.1, read as the reverse complement.
TGCCTCGAACGCGGCACTGCGCGAGCGCATGTTCCTGGCCTACAATACGCGAGCTTATCCGGGCAACCAACAGGTGCTGCTCGACCTGCTGGCCACGCGGCAACAAATTGCCAGCGTGCTGGGCTTTCGCAGTTGGGCGGATCTTGCGACCGCCGACCAGATGATGGGCTCGGCGGCCAACGTGCGTACGTTCCTGGCTAAATTGGACGAGGCGAGCAGGGAGGGCGCGCGGCGCGAGCTTGCGCTGATTCTCGACTTCACGCGGCAGCGCAAAAGCGAGCTTACGGCAATCGACATCACCAGCCGCGCTTACTGGTACGAGCAGTTCCGCCGCTCGGCCTTCGACTTCGATTCTCAATCGGTGCGCCCCTACTTTCCTTATCCGCAGGTTGAGGCAGGCGTGCTGGAAACGGCCGCACGGCTTTTCAAGATCGAGTTCCGGCGCTCGACGGAATCCGCATGGCACACGGACGTGTCGGTCTTCGATGTCTTCGACCGCGGCCGGCATGTGGGCCGATTCTATCTCGACATGCACCCGCGCGAGGGTAAGGACAAGTGGTTCTCCGCCGCGCCGATCGTCATCGGGGCGCGCTGCCGCGCGCTGCCGGAAGCCGCGTTGATCTGCAACTTCCCTGGTGGCGAGGCAGAGTCGAGCACGAGCGAGTCGAACCAACATGCCGACCCAGGCCTGTTGCAATACTCCGACGTGGTCACCTATTTTCATGAGTTCGGCCACTTGATGCACGCCATTTTGGGCGGCCAGACCGAATGGGCGGGACTCAGCGGCTTTGCCACCGAGGGCGACTTCATCGAAGTGCCCTCGCAGATGCTGGAGGAGTTTTTCCGCGACGAGAAACTCTTGCAGGCGTTTGCCAAGCACTACGAAACCGGCGAGACGCTTTCTTCCGAGACGATCGAGAAGATGAAAGTGGCCGGAGCCTTTGGGCGCGCGGACTGGGTGCGATCGCAGCTCTACTACACAACGCTCTCGCTCGATCTGCACGATCAAGACCCCGGCGGCATCGATCTCGACGCGATTACGAAGAGGCTGTACGAGGGATTGCAGCCGTGGACCTGGCTGGAAGGCAACAGGATGTACGCGAGCTTCGGCCACCTGACCGGCTACTCGTCGAACTATTACACATACGCGTTCGATAAGGTGATCGCGCTGGACTTCTTCGCGCAATTCGATGCGAACGATTTGCTGGGCTGCGAAGCTGGGGGCCGTTATCGCAAGACAGTGCTCGAACAAGGCGGGTCAAAGCCGGGGCGGCAGATGGTGCGCGACTTCCTGGGCCGCGACGAGGAGTTTACGGCATTTAGCAAGTGGCTCAACGAGGAGTTTGCGGGGGAACTGGTGGGCGGCAAGACCTAGCTGGAGTTGCGCAGGGCCTCCAACAGACTCAGCGCCAGCCATCGGCTATGATGAAACAGCAATGACAGGCAAACAGGACTTCAACGGCAAATGGGCGCTGGTGACGGGGGCGAGCGCGGGAATCGGCGCGGCGCTGGCGCGGGAGCTTGCGCGTCACGGCGCGAAACTGATCCTCACCGCGCGGCGCAGAGACCGGCTCGAATCGCTGGCGGCGGAACTCGAAGCCGCGGGCGCGGAGACCCGCATCGTCGCCGCCGACTTGAACGATGCGGCCGCGCCGCAGCGGATTTACGATGCGACGGAAGGGGCCGGACTGCGGGTCGACATTCTTATCAACAACGCGGGCCTCGGCCAGTACGGCGCGTTTTACGCAAGCCCCATCGAACAGGAGATGAGCCAGGTGCGCGTCAACTGCGAGGCGATGGCGCGGCTCACGCGCCTTTTTATTCCGCGCATGGTGGAGCGGCGCAGCGGGTGGGTGCTGATTCTGGCCTCGACGGCCAGCTTTCAGCCTGTACCTTATCTCTCGACCTATGCGGCAACCAAGGCCTTCGACCGCTTCTTTGCGCTGGGGCTGGCCGCCGAGGTGGCGCGCTTCGGCGTCAAGGTCACGGCGCTCTGCCCAGGAGCGACGGAGAGCGAGTTCTTCGACATAGCCCGCGCCGGCGCCTTCAAAGGGCCGACGATGCAATCGGCCGAGGATGTGGCGCGGCTGGCGGTGGCTGCCCTGGCGCGAGGCCAGCGCACTCTGCTGCCATCGATCGGCGGCAGGATCACGGCCTCGCTCGTGCGCTTCTTGCCGACCGGGCTGATTACCTACTACGTCGAAAAGATTGCCCGCCCAAAGGATTGATCCGATACTCTCCTTTGATGAATCCTCTGGTCTTTACGCAACCAATATGCGCGGAAAACGTATTCCTGCTAGACTAGAGATGTCTTCCCCGGTCTGCGCGCGGTTGGCGACGATCATTGCAACCCCTCACCTCTCCCGCTGTATATTTTGTGGATTTTTGCCCGATACTGGAGGCCGGTATGGAGCTGCATTGCCATTTTTGCGGTTTGTCGAAGTTTCGCACATCTCATCTCCGTTTTCATCCGGCCGATCTGTCGCGGTTGCTGCTGTTGCGCTTGCCTGTGCGCTGCCTGAACTGCGACGAGCGAACCTTCATCCCCATTCGCCGATACCTCGAAGTGCGCCGCGTGCGCAGGGCGCGCCGCAAAGTGAGAAACAGCGGGATTTAGCTTGAGGCAGATCGGCGGCCTGGCTTGGGAGCCGTTTGTTGTCGCGGGATTTGGGCATGAATCTCCGCGTTCCCAGGCCGCAATATCCGCCGGATGCGGATTTCCTGTTCCGCGGCCGAAAGAGTTGCTGCCCCGTTGCCCGGTGAAATGCTAGGCTCATAGATGTATGGAGATCACCTGCAACCGCTGCCGCCAGACTGTTCAGGCCGAGAACTGCTACTGCCCCGCGTGCGGCCTGCCGCAACTGGTGTACGCGATTGAGGGCGCGCCGGGGCAAAGCCAGCCGGAGCGCTGGAACGAAGCGGCGCGGGATGCAGCCACGATCGATTGGAAGCCGGCGTTGCGCGCGGCTCTGCTGATGGCGGTTCCGGCAGGGCTGCTGTCGAGCGCGGCTTCGCAGGCGGGAAGCCTGGGACTCTTCTGGATGGCCACGGCAGCAGGATTGGCAGTGGTGCTCTATATGCGCAGCCAGCGGCCGGCATGGATCACGCTCGGAGCCGGCGCGCGCATTGGCCTGGTGACTGGACTGCTGGGCGGCTGGCTGGCTTTTGGAGTCAGCGGCGGCCAGCTCTTCGTGCAGCGGTTTGTTCTGCACCAATCCAGCCAGATTGACGCCAACTGGAAGGCGTTCGTCGAAACTTACACCGAGTCAAGCCAGCAGATGACGCAGCAGTTGTCGTCGGGAATGGCAGCGGCCGATGCGGCCCAGTTGCAGAGTAACCAGGCCGCCATCCACGCCTGGATGCTCTCGCCGGAGGGTCACGCCGGCTTCGAGACCTTCGGCTTTATCCTGAACGCGGCTTTTCTGATTCTCTTTGCCATAGCCGGCGGTGCGATGGGCGCGCGCCTGCTGGCCCGCACGCGAAGACCGGAGATATAGTTTCTCCACAGCTTGCCGCCCGGCACGGAACCCTCTATCATTCTGCTGAGATTGGCCGCGAGAGAACAACCATGAGCGAAGCCCCAAGCAAACAGGCACTGAGGATCAAGGGCAGGCTGATGTCCGCCTCGGAGATCGAGCGCACCCTGGTGCGGCTGGCCCACGAGATTGTTGAAAAAAGCAACGGCGGCGGGGATCTGGCGCTGGTGGGGATCAAGCGGCGCGGCGCTCCGCTGGCCGAGCGGCTGGGCAAGCTGATCTCTTCCATCGAGAAGCGACCGGTGGATACCGGCGTGCTCGACATTCAGTTCTACCGCGACGATCTCTCGACCACAGGCGCGCGCCCGGTGGTCACGCCAGGGGCCATCGGCTTCGACATCGAGGGGCGCGACGTGGTGCTGTGCGACGATGTGCTCTACACGGGCCGGACGATCAGGGCGGCGCTCGATGCGCTCTTCGATCACGGCCGCCCGCGCCGGGTGCAACTGGCCGTGCTGATCGACCGCGGCCACCGTGAGCTGCCCATCGAGGCCACCTACATTGGCAGGCGCGTGCCCACCAGCAGCCGGGAGATCATCGAGGTCAAGTTTCAAGAGGTCGATAATGACGAGCAGGTGCTGCTGGTCGAGCGAGTGGATTGAGAAGAACAGCTTCTAGCTATCAGCCAGGAGCGAGAAGCTGGAAGCCGGCAGCCAGCAGCTAAGAGCAAGAGGCGGAGGGAGATACATTCGCTGCGGTTCCTCCCGTAGGGAGGCGGCGAAAATAGCCCAGGGTGAAACCCTGGGAACCGGTCCAAGCAAGAATCCACCGCCCCGTAGGGGCGGTGCGGATTTCCTAGGTACGATATTCAGTCTCCAGCTTTTTGCTAGGAGCTAGAGGCTGGAAGCTAGAAGCTGAAAGAATCATGAACCTGCCCGCAGCCAAAGTTCGCCGCCCTCTCGCTACTCCGCCTGTCGCCGCCTCGCCGTTTCCATACAATCCAGGGTCGCTGCTCTCGGCGCAGGATCTGACGCTCGAGGCCGTAAGCCATCTACTTGCCCGCGCCACGGCTCTTGAACAGCAAGACCCGCTGACGCGCGCGCGCATCCTGGCCAAGCGGCGCATCGCGCTCCTCTTCTACGAGTCGTCGACGCGCACGCGCACCAGCTTTGAGCTGGCCGCCAAGGCATTGGGCGCTGACACCACGCTGGTTTCCGACAAGTCGTCGAGTATTGAGAAGGGCGAGACGCTCAAAGACACCGGCCTGACGCTACGCGCTCTGGGCGCCGAGGCGATCATCCTGCGCAGCAACTTCGGCGGGGCGCCCTGGCTGCTGGAGGCCGAGACGCGCCTACCGGTACTCAATGCGGGCGACGGGATGCACGAGCATCCGACCCAGGCGCTGCTCGACCTGCGAACGATGCTGGCTCATCTGCGGCCTGGGGGCGCGGCGGTCAATGCCGAGACTCTGGCTGGCGTCACCGTGGCCATCACCGGCGACATCTTGCATAGCCGCGTGGCGCGGTCGAATATGCTGCTGCTGCCGCGCCTGGGCGCGCGGGTGGTGCTTTGCGGGCCGAAGGAATTGCTGCCGGAGATGGCCGCGCAGGCTGGACCGGGGATTGAAGTTGAGCGGAGATTTGAGGCGGCGCTCCGCCAGTCGCAGGTGGTGATGATGCTGCGCATTCAGGCCGAGCGGCTGGCCGGGTTGCAACTGGACCTGGAAGAGTATAAGGCGGCGTATCAGCTCACCGGGCTGCGGCTGGCCGCGCTGGCTCCGAAGGCTGTGGTGATGCATCCGGGGCCAATCATTCGCGGAATGGAGATCACTGCCGGGGTCGCCGACGGGCCGCAGTCGGCGATTCTCGAACAGGTGCATAACGGCGTACCCATCCGTATGGCGGTGGTCGAGCGGGCGCTGACGAGCAAGTAAGTGGAGGATAAATGAGGATTCCGTTCTCCCGGCGCGTTTGGAAAGGTCTGGGAATTACCTCAGGGGCATTTGTTTCCGTTTTTCTTCTGTATTCCTTTATCAATCGCTCGCATTCCGTTCTGTATCACATTGACGGCGACTGCGCGTGCACAGATTATTCCTATCAAGTGGAGGGTTTTTCACTTTTTAACCCATTTCGGAGTCGAGCTCCGGAACGAGCGGTCAACCGATTCTTGAAGGACTACAGGAACGGCAAAATCTCCACCTACGCTGTTCCTGAAATCGCCAATAGTATGGGCACCGGCAAATCAGATATTCGCTGGGTGCTCGAAGGCAGAGAGGATCACGGGAACTCGGTGCAGTTGTTTTACGATTTTGGAACGCAAAAGACCTGGTATTTTACCGAATACGGCAGCGAAGGAATGATCCAGGTGAGTTTACTCGATGGTAAATGGAAGGTGGATCAATTCGATGTCACTTGGTAATTTCTTGTTCCACCAAATTTGCTGATTTGATTTGTGGACTGAAGTAACAATGAAAACAGAATTGAAAATTCGAGTTGTAATAGGAGGCCGCGCATGACGGCACTGATCATTCGCGGCGGACATCTGGTTGATCCGGCTGCGGGCATTGACGCGCTCAAGGACATTCTGCTCAGGGACGGCCATGTGGCCGAGATCGCGTCGCCGGGCAAGCTGAAGGCTACGAACGGCACCGAGGTGCTGGACGCGATCGGCCTCACCGTCGCTCCCGGCCTCATCGACATGCACGTGCATCTGCGCGAGCCGGGCCAGGGCTACAAGGAGACTATTGCCACCGGCACGGCGGCGGCGGCGGCGGGCGGCTTCACCGCTGTTGCCGCAATGCCGAACACGACGCCGGTGAACGATTCGCCCGAGACCACGCGCTGGATGCAGGCCGCGGAGCGCGGCGCGACCGTTCGCGTCTTCCCCATCGCGGCCGCGACGCGCGGGTCAAAGGGCGAAACGATCACGGACTATGCCGCGCTGAAGGCCGCCGGAGCCGTGGCCGTGAGCGACGACGGCCTGCCCATTTTGCAGGACCACATCATGCGCCAGGCGCTGGCCGCGGCGGCGCGGGTGGGCCTCACCGTCATCCAGCACGCCGAGGACACGCGCATCACGCACGTTGCCGACAAGGTGGCCAGCATGAACGCGGGGATTACGGCGTTCAAGCTGGGGCAGCGCGGATGGCCGAATGAGGCTGAGTCGAGCATCGTCGAGCGGGACATTCGCCTCGTCGGCGAACTGCGCGAGGCGCGGCCCCACCTGCATGTGGCCCACATTTCGACGGCCGCCGCCGTGGCCGCTGTGCGCCAGGCCCGGCGCAGCGGGCTGCGCGTGACCTGCGAGGTTGCGCCGCACCATTTTCTGCTCACCGACGAGCATGTCGGCCTCTACGACACCAACGCCAAGATGTGTCCGCCGCTGCGCTCGGCGGCTGACCGCGACGCGCTGATTGAGGCTCTGCTCGACGGCGTCATCGACGCCATCGCCACCGACCACGCGCCCCATGCCGTGCATGAGAAGGAGGTCGAGTTTGAGCGCGCGCCGAACGGCATCATCGGCCTGGAAACCGCTCTGGGGCTGAGCCTGCGCTGGCTGCACAAGGAGTGGAAGATGCCGCTGGGCCGCGTGTTGAATCTGCTGAGCGCGCAGCCGGCCGTGCTGCTGGGCTTGAAGGGCCGTGGCACGCTCGCCGTGGGCAGCTTCGCCGATGTGGTGGTCTTCGACCCCAAAGCCGAATGGACCTACAGCGCGCGCGAAGGCAAGTCGAAGTCGAGGAACACGCCCTTCGACGGCTGGACGATGCAGGGCAAAGTGCGCTGGACGATCTCCGAGGGGCGCTTGGCATATAGGTCCGAACAGTAGACGGCAGACGATCGCTCATCCCGCGAACGATTTGTTGCGGGGCAGAGATAGAGCGGCAACGTGAAAGCCTCGTCCGGTTTTTCTTCCCAGTCGAATCGCTCCTCGCGCCGGAAAAATCAGCCCATCACGCCTGCGTGTCCCAGCCAAGCGCGGATGTAGGAAGCCTGTCCGAGGTGATAGGTTTCGTGGTAGGAGAGGAAGTTGACTACACCGCTCAACATTCCATCGGGACTCGGCGGCCCATTAGTGGATGGGGTTGCCAAAGTTTCCGCCGAGACGGATTCCATTGCCGCGCTGAGACGTTCGCAGGACTCATTCCATGCGAGCATTGCCTCTTGCGGCGTGGGAGCTGGTACGGTGTCGTCAGGCTTCTTGCCGCGGCCATAGAGAGCCAGCCACGGTTTTGACCAGTCTTCACCAAGCTGCTTGAGCAGATAGCTCCGCACGCAGCACAGGTGGCCGACAATCCACAAGATGTGGTTTATGGAGTCAGTGGGGCGGCGCACCCACTCTTCGTCTGCCAGTCCTTCCAGGTTCTTCTTGAGAAAATCGGCGTTCAATTTGAAGCTGACTGCGGCGTTGGCGATTGAGCTGGAAACAGGCATCTGCACGACTCCCTTCGCGGGTCAAATGGTTGTCTCGCAATCGATCTCAGGGCGCGAACGTCTCTACGCCCGGCTCAGGTAAGCGCCCTCGCTGGTGTCTACGCGGATCTTTTCGCCTTCGTTGATGAAGGCGGGAACCTGGACGACGAGGCCGGTTTCGGTCTTGGCGGGCTTGGTGACGCTGGAGGCGGTGGCCGACTTGAGGCCCGGCTCGGTCTCGACGACGGTCAGCTCGACCGAGGCGGGCAGGTCGATGCCCACCGCCGTGCCGTCATGGTAGCTGACCTTGATCTGGAGATTGGGCGTGAGGTACTCGATGGCTTCGCCCAGCGTGGAGCCTTTGAGCACGGTCTGCTCGTAGTCGACCGGGTTCATGAAGTAGTAGTCGTCGCCGTCGGCGTAAAGAAATTCCATGGACACCTCGTCCACCACGACCTTCTCGATGGCGTCGGCGGAGCGGAACCTCTCCTCGAACATCGCGCCGGTGCGGATGTTGCGTAGCTTGGCCTGGATAAAGGCGCGCAGGTTGCCGGGGGTGCGGTGCTCGACCTTGAAGACCAGATGCAGTTGGTCCCTGTGCTTGATGATCATGCCGGGACGCATTTGTGTGGCGGGAATCGACATATTCGTTCTTTAGCTCCTTGCTGTCTTTGCGCGCATTGCGCGGGAAAAGTGGCCTTGGCCCAGCTTTCATTGTAGCTTAGGGGCGAAATGGGGGCGGATTGGGGCAATGGGTTCAGTCTCGGGTTAGCCGGCGATCCGTCCGGGACCATCGATCCGGCGCAGGCCGTAGGGCTAGGCCGTTCACCCGCCGGGAGAGATGGCCGCCGACTGTGAGCCGGAATTGAGCTATCATTAACCACAAATCCAGTCTTCGAGGGAAGAGCCGTGCAAGATGGTCGCAGTCTTCAGGTCGAAAACAGCTTCCGTCCTGGGGAGCAAGTCGCGGAAATGTCAGCGTCCGAGAAGTCCAGCTACCGGGGCCGGCTTCTCTTACTGCTTGTCTTATCTCTGGGCATGGTTGTGAGTGTGCCTCTGCTTCTCGCAATTAAGTTTCCCCCTCATAGTCCAATTTGGAGCCGGCCGAACGCACGGTCTGTCCTCCTTGTGCTTTTCTTGAACTCCGCATTGTTTCTGACTATTCCGGGTGTAGTTCTTTTCAGAGCCTTTCGTCGCCAAAGGAAGTTCGGGAGCTATCTTCCCACCGGTGAGGATCTCAAAAAGTATCGTGCGCGCCAGCGTGAGCCCAAGCCCTTGTGGAAGAGAATTCTGTCCGCAGCGTTCGAATTGTTCGCTGCAATCGGTTTCACCATCGACGCGACCCACCGGCCGCACAGGGGAGCCTGGGAGTGGGCATTTGCGTCTTTTCTCTGGCTGACCGCAGCGATTGCCGTCACGGGGATAATCGGCACGTCATTGGGTCTTGGAAAGCTCGGACGGCGAGAGGGTTTTGCTTGCCCAGGATGTGGCGCAGCACCCCCAATCGGCAATAAGTGGAAGTGCAAACAGTGCGGCAAGGGCTTTGATACTTTCCTGTCTCGCGCCGTTTGCCCGCATTGCGGAGCCCAGCACCCGACAACGACCTGTGGTAGCTGCAAGGCGATGAATCCGATGAACGATTGGCTATACGCATATACAGCACGGAATTGTGGTCCGGCAAGCGGTTGAACACCCCGGCAATGGGGCCGACTATCACCCACGCCGCAGACCCGGCCGATGCCGCCGAAGCATTTTTCAAAAAGATGGCAGCGACGGTGCGACCTACGTGCCGAGCCCTTGCTAACAAATTCGTTCTCCCAGCTTCTCTCTCTGATCTTTAGCGGATGGTCGCCTGTCCTGAAACCGCACCCGCTGCCCGATTGACGAGCGCGCGGCGGTTTTGAGAGGCTTGTGGCATGGAATACAAGGGAAAAGTAGAGTATGCGCAGGAGCGGAAGATGCGCACGCGCAATACGCGCCTCTATCGCTCACTGCATTGGCCGCTGTGGATTTTTGTCTTCTTTCTGGCGCCGGGGCCGCTGACGTTTTCGCTGTTCGCGCACGGATTCAGCCTGGGCAACTCGCTGTGGCTGGGGGCGGTGCTGGTGGGGACGGGCATTGCTCTGGCGCGCGGCAAGGTGCCGGGCGGGGAGCCGGGGCCGTATATTCTGCGCTTCGACGAGGACAGGCCGAATCCGCTCTACCGCAAGGTCTGCTACAGCTTCGCCTGGACAGCGGTGCTGAGTTATGCGCTGCTGAACCTGGCCGGCCTGGCGATTGCCGCGGCGACCGGCGTGTGGCAGATGAAGCAGATTTACTACTATGCCTACCTGCCGCTGGCGGCGGCGATTCTGCTGCTGGGCGCGCTGGGCAAGCTGCCGCGCGTGGGGCCGTCAACCAGGGGCGAAGGCACTGAGCGGCGCTACTTCTACGGCGCGGTGTGGGCGGTGACGGCGGCGCAGACGGTGCTGCTGGTGCTGTGGAAGACGCTGCCGCTGACGCACGACGCCGGTCTTGTCAAAGAGACCAGCCTGATCAAGCTGGCGGGCTTTGTGGGCGCGCTGGCGCTGATGGGCTGGTTCAGCTATCGCGGACTGCTGCCGCGGACGCGGCCTATCTTGCCGGGTGAGCAGATGGTCGCGGACTAGGAAGAAGCAAGCGTGGACCAGGAGGTCCACGCTACAGCCGGCCGGGAAGCCGGCGCTACAGTTTCGTGCACCGCGCGTCGGCGAGGCCGGTGGACGACTGAAAAGCAAGACGCCCCAGGTTTCGGGATAGAAACCCTTCGGCAAGCGCAGGGCAGGCTCTGGGGCGCTGGTAACAGCTTCTCAGAGGTGCGAGGGAAAGATTCCTTCGACACAGATGGAGTACTGCAGATATTGCGGCGCAAAGGCGCGCAGATCTGGAAGCGCAAAGGTGGTCGTGCCGTTGCCGCCAAAGGTGGTGCCCATGACAGAAAAGGCGGGTGTGTACTGGTTGATCGGAAGCAGACGGCCATCGGCCGGCATCGCGCCCGCGCCGTAACCGTTGACGGAGAGGACGACGTCGCCAATCTGGCAGAGGCTGGTGTCATATTGGAAGGATGAGCTGCCTAAGATCGCGACTCCGTTGGTGGTGCTGAGATCATTCGAAAGAGTGGTCAGATTGGCTGGGACCGTCGCATTTGAGCCGGCGGGGCCTTTAGGACCTGTTGGGCCGGCGGGGCCTGTTGCGCCGGTGGGTCCAGCCGGGCCAGTTGCTCCGGTTGCGCCAGCGGGGCCGGTGTTGCCAATGGGGCCTTGCGAGCCAACAGCGCCGGTGGCTCCAGTCGCGCCGGTTGGTCCAGCAGGGCCGGCAGGACCAGTCGCACCGGTTGCACCGGCAGGGCCGGTGTTACCGATGGGGCCTTGCGGGCCGGCAGGGCCAGTGGCTCCCGTTGCGCCGGTTGGGCCTGCAGGGCCGGCAGGGCCAGTCGCGCCTGTTGCACCGGCTGCTCCCGTCGCGCCGGTGGGGCCTACTGGGCCGGTCGGGCCCACTACCGCCCAGGTCGTGCCGGTTTCACCGGCGACACAGAGGCTCGTTGAACTGACGATGCGCACCGCTCCGGTCGCGGTGGTGACGCAAGCGGAGATTGAGCTTGACAGGGGCGCGGCCATGGCCGCTGTTCCGGCAAGAAGCGAAGACACAAGTATAGTCAGTGATTTGAGAGAAGACATACATACCTCCGGGGAAAGTTCAGCGGAAACCAGCAGCTTATATAAAAGGTGTACTAGGAAACTCGATGAAAAGGCAAGATAATTTTTGACTTCCACGCCCGTATTGCTTCCCTGCAAGCCTCTGGTTTTCCAATGACTTTTTTCGATCCTGCCAGGAGATCGCGGGAAACCGGCCGATTGGCAAAGGCCTTGCGGTTGTTTGAACCCGCTCCCATCCGCTACCATTGCCGGTGGATTGTGGCGGGAGAATTTTCCGCCCTGGAGATAGACCGATGCGCCGTGCCCCGAGCTTGCCCCTTGCAGTGCTGTTCGTTGTTGTGCCGATTCTTCTCACCACCATGCAGGGACAGACCGGGGCTCAGGCCGGGGCTCAGGCCGCCGCCACGCCCGCCGTTCCGGCCAATGCGCCTTATAAGAACGCGCATCTTGCGGCGGACAAGCGGGTGGCCGACCTGCTGAGCCGGATGACGCTCGAAGAGAAGGCGTCGATGCTGGCCGGCTCGGGCTGGATGGAGTCGACGCCGATTCCGCGGCTGGGGATTCCGGCCATCAAGATGGCCGACGGGCCGCTGGGCGTGCGGTCGTGGGCGGGCAGCTCGGCGATCACCGGACTGCCCGGCTCGCCGCTCAAAGTGCAGTCCACCAGCTTTCCGGCTGGCGTGGCGATGGCCGCGACCTGGGACCCGGAACTGGTGGGGCGCGAGGGCCAGGCGATTGGTCAGGAGGTCAAGGCGCTGGGCCGGGACATGATCCTGGGGCCGACGGTGAACATCAACCGCCAGCCGTTGTGGGGGCGCAACTTCGAGGGCTACGGCGAAGACCCCTATCTCGCCGCGCGGCTGGGCGTGGCCTTTGTCAAGGGCGTTGAGGGCGAGGGCGTGATTCCGTCGGTGAAGCACTTTGCCGCCAACAACCAGGAGTTTGAGCGCCACCGCATCGACGAGCAGGTTGACGCGCGCACGCTGCACGAAATCTATCTGCCCGCCTTCAAAGCCGCCATTCAGGAAGCCGGCGCGTGGACCGTGATGTCCGCTTATAACGAGGTCAACGGCGTGCATTGCGCCGAGAGCACGGAACTGCTGACCGACATTCTGAAAAAGGAATTGGGATTCAAGGGGTTTGTCGTCTCCGACTGGGGCAGCACCTATTCGACAGCCGCGACGGTGAACGCGGGCATGGACCTGGAGATGCCGGGCGGGCAGCCGATGAAGGACTGGATCGCGAAGCCCTCCACCCAGGAGGCGGGCAACGGCGCCGGCTGGCTGACGGCGGACAAGGTGCTGGCCGAGGTAAAGGCTGGCAACATTACCCAGGCCACGCTCGACGACAACGTGAGCCGGATTCTGCGCGTGATTTTTTTGAGCGGCATCTTCGACCACCCGCACGAGGCTGAAGGCCAGGTGAATACCCCGGCCCAGGCCGCCGTCGCGCTGCAAGGGGCAACCGAAAGCATCGTGCTGCTGAAGAACGCCGATTCGCTGCTGCCACTGAGGGCCGCGAAGATTCATTCGATAGCCGTGATCGGGCCGAACGCGGCCGCGGCGCGGACTGGCGGAGGAGGCAGCTCGCTGGTCGTGCCGAAATATGCGATTGGGCCGCTGGAGGGGATCAAGAATCGGGTTGGGAGCGGAGTGGAAGTGAAATACGCTCTTGGCGTTGAGATGGCAGGCGCGGACCCTGGCCTGGATACGCCGGAGGCCCGCGGCAATTTGCGTCAGGAGGCCGTGAATGCCGCGGCTCACGCCGATGTTGCCGTGGTGGTGGTGGGCCGGTACGAGAAAAACGAGCGAGAGGACTTCGACGTGAAGACAATGGATCTGCCCGCCGGCCAGGATGAACTGATCGAGGCCGTCGAGCAGGCGAATCCGCGTACGATCGTGGTTCTGAATACCGGCAACCCGGTGACCATGACGAATTGGATCGACAAGACGCCTACCCTGGTGGACATGTGGTACGGCGGACAGGAAGCCGGCACGGCGCTGGCTGCGATTCTCTTCGGCGATGCGAACCCATCGGGCAAGCTGCCGGTTTCGATGCCAAAGGAGTGGAAGGACAATCCAACCTATGGGAACTACCCTGTTTCTGGATTGGCCGAGAACCTGAAGGTGAATTACGCCGAGGGGATTTACGTCGGCTACCGCTACTACGACACGAAGAATGTCGAGCCGCGGTTTCCGTTTGGCTTCGGGCTGAGTTATACGAGCTTCGTGTACACCGGACTGACGGTGACGCCCCACGTTGCCGCCGGGAAGGCAGGCCTCATCGGCGAGGTCAGCCTCAAGGTAAGGAACGCCGGCTCCCGCGCCGGCGCCGAGGTGGTGGAGCTCTATGTGCATGACGGCTACTCGAAGATCGACCGTCCGGCGCATGAACTCAAGGGCTTCAAGCGCGTGGAACTGAAGCCGGGCGAGACGAAGATCGTTGGCTTCACGCTGGACCGCGCGGATCTCTCCTACTGGAGCCCGGACGAGAAAGCGTGGGTCGCCGAGCCGGGTATCTTCGAGATTCAGGTGGGTGCGTCGTCGAGAGACATTCGGCTGAAAGCGCCGCTGGAGTTGAAGAAGTAGATTCTTCTCTCGGACCGCGATAGGGATTTTACTGACCTTCGCAAGATGGAGGGAAAGACGAGTGTTAAACAACATCGGCAGACAGTCCAAACGACGGAAATTATTCTTCGTGGCCATCGTTGCTCTTGCGCTTCTGGTTGGCGCACTCTGCATGAACTTTCGCCGATACGCCTATGCGGTCGCCTGGCATTGCACACATGGAGAATACGCAGAGGTTGGCGGGCAGAGGGTCAGGCTTCCGCTTTTATGGTGGAAGGAGGGTACCCACGCCCATGATACAGAAGATCTACGGGATCGCAATGAATGGTTGGCACGTGCTTGCCGTTCAAACGAATTCGAGATCCCTGAGATCAATGTAAGCCAGGAATCTCCTGGGGAGGCTCCGGATGCGGATCAAGATGAACTGAGACTAACAAAGGACTTGGTCTCAGCGATGTATCGCCATCCAGTGTGGGGATGGTCGGGTTCGCTGGTGACCCTAACACCACGGCGATTCACCTTGTACTGTTCGAAGGATGACGAAGTGATATTCGGAGTCGACGTTTTTAACGGGCTAACCTGCCATGCCGCAAAGATTCCATATACTTTTCGCTACTCAGGACCACCAGCGAACGAGCAAGAGGCTGAGGCAATCCTCTCAAGCATGGAGTGAAATGGCCACCAACTACGGCCTGACCTGCACCAGCACTTCCATCGCATCTGCGCTCGCCTTGGAGCTACAGAACGCGCCGGGGAGTATGGTCACGGCCAATTCCGGCGGCAGCGTGAATATCCTGGTCAGCGACAGCACGGCACGGTAATCGACTACAACGTCAGCGCCTCGATCCCCGTCTACGACACCACGGACTTTTCCCCGCGCGACAGCTTTGCGGCCGATGCGAAAAGTTGCGGCGGCGGAGAAACTCTCCGCCGCTCTCTTCTGTTTGCGCTGCCTTCTGCCGTTACCGCGCCGGCTGGTAAGGCTCGACGCGCAGCATGTCAGAGAGGATGCCGCGCTCCTCGGGGCTGAAGACGCCCTCATAGCGGGCGGAGTGGAGCACCGTCTCGCGCTGATCGAGCGGAACCTCGCGCAGGTCGCGGAAGGCGGTCTTCATCATGGCCTGTCGGTCCATCGGAAGCTCGGCCCAGCGGCGCGCGGAGAGGTTGATCCGCATCCGCTCCTGCGGAGCAAGATGCTCGATGATCTCGGCGCGGGCCAGGCGGCGCTGGCGCTGCTGCTCGGTCAACTGGTTCACCTGGTGCAACTGCTCGATCACCCGCTGCTGGTCTCCGGGTGCGAGCCGATGAAAGCCGGGGTCGCCGCGCAGCACCCGCTCCTGCTCATCGACGGGGAGATCGCGGTGCCGATTGAGCCAGTCGCCCAGGTGGCCCGGCGGCGGCCCGGCAGGCGCCTGATACCCCGGATACGCAGGACGGGCAAAGCCCGGACCCAGATACGGCGGGCCCGGATAATCGGGTCTTGCCTGACCGCGAAGGGGGCCGGCTGCCGGGTTGCCGGAGGGCGGACGCCGTGCGAGGTTCGCGTTGGGCCCTTCTTGGAATCGCTCGGGAGGCCGGCGGACGGGCGGCGGCTGGTTTGCGTAGTACCTGGGAGCCGAGTGGTACGCGGGAGCGTGGCGATTGGCCGGAGCGGAAGCGCGAGGCGGCGGCGCGGGATGAGGAGCGGGGGCGTTTGCGTGCTGGGCCTGCGCACAGGCAGCCGACACGCAAAGAAGGGCAACCGCCGCCATGGCCGCGCGGCCCATCCTTCTCGCATTATGTAACCCGGTCAACATCTCTTTCTCTCGCCCCCGCCCGATTCGCCCCTTCGCCAAAAGCGTGAAACGTGGCGTCCCCATCATCCAAAAATCGGCGCATACCTTCCAACATGCGGCAAAAACGCCTTAGTTCCCGTCCTCGTTATTGCTTGAGAGCGCCTCCAACTGGTCCAGCAGTTGCGCGTTGCTATCCATGGTTTGCAGGTCGTGCACCACAGCGGTCTGCACCGGAGCGGCTGGCGGCTGCTCCCAGTCGGTGACGCCCAGATAAGCCCCGCCGCCCACAAACAGCAAAACAGTCAGCGCCATGGCCGCCAGCGGACGAACATGGGTTCCGCTTCCGTAGACGAAGCGGTCGCGCAGCAAGGCAAACCAGCTTGCCGGCTCGGCCTCGCGCGCCTCCCGCTGCCGCGCCTCCAGGCGGGTCAGGAAATAGGGGCTCGGCTCGGGCGCCTTCCAGGCGTCCAGCAGGCCCATGGTCGCCCGCAGCTCATCGACCTCGCGGCGGCAGCCGTCGCAGCTCTCAACATGCGCGCGAACGCCGACGGACGCCGCCGATGGATCGAGCAGCAGTGTCGCCAGTTGCTCGCCCATCCCGGCGCAATCGGACTTCTTCCGTACATTCAGCATCGTTTCCATAATGACCACCCAACTCTCCGCCGGACCCATCCGGCTCTAGCTCCAAGCAATCTCAAACAAAATCCTTCAACTTGTCCCTTAGCGTCTGGTAGGCGCGGAAGAGCAGCGACTTGGTCGCCGACTCGCTCAGCTTGAGCACCTCGCCGATCTCGCGGTAGTCCAACCCCTGGTACTTGTGCATCACGATGGCCATCCGCTGCCGCTCGGGCAGCGCCATCACATGTGCGCGGATGGCCTTCATGCGCTCCTCGCGCAGCAGGCGCTCCTCCGCGGAGTCCTCCTCATCGGCCAAATCCGGCGTCGTGCCGGTCGCCTCGTCCGGGGCGTCCAAATAGACATTCCGCGCGGCCCGTTCGTGCTTGGTATCGCGCGCGTGGTTCACCGCCAGGTTGCCCGCGATCCGGTAGAGCCAGGTGGTGAACTTGGCCTCGGCCCGGTAGCTCCCCCTGGAGCGATAAACGCGCAGAAACACCTCCTGCGCCAGTTCCTCGGCAATCGCCTCATTGTGCACCATCCGAAAAAGAAAATGGATGATGGGCCGGTGATATTTCGCGGCCAGGTAGTTGAACCCCTCTTCGTCTCCGGCTGCCACGCGCAGCATGATGGCCGCGTCGCTGGCGGGATCGAGGCTGGCGCTGCCCGGCCCGCCGGCCGCAGCCAGCCGCCCGTCCGGCCGCCCAGCCGGGCTCGCTCCCAAAGCCGGATTACCCAGGACCAAGGTCGCCATATCCTCTGGAACCCCATTCGCGACGGAAGGTTGCGCCGAAAAATCATTTTCCTGGCTGGAATTTTCGTTCGCGTGGATCTTCTGGCGCTCGCCGGAGCGACCGTCTCCCGTTTTGGAGGCGAGCAGCGCAAAGGCCGGCCCGCCCAGGCAGCTAGCCGAAGAGCCGGAACCTGCCAGAACCGCACCGGCCAATGCGGGACCGTCCAGCCCCGGAGCCGGACGGAGCGCGGCCTTCCCGTTTGCAGGGAAATCGGATGCGGGTTGGACGGATGGGTTTCTCCAGCGCATGTGCTCGGCCGTACCTCGGCTCCAGACAGCCACGCCCCCCGCAGGGGGTTGGCCGCAAAGCCCCGCTGGTGTTACTCTAACCCATGGGATGACCCAGAGGCGCGCCCGTCGCCAGCCCTCCTTTTTTGGGGCGCTTAACTCAGCGGTAGAGTGCCACCTTCACACGGTGGAAGTCGCAGGTTCGAATCCTGCAGCGCCCACCATAGGCTCAACAACGTACATGCACTTACTGAATGAAGTTTGCGGAGTTTTGCGGCAACTCTTCAAAGGGCGATTCCTCCTCCGTTCTCTTTGCGAACATTCGGTACACATATCCGACCATTTCCCGCACGCTTGGGCGAAGCGCCTCGGTCCTATCCACCATGAGCAGAAGACGGTCCCTCCTTGCCGCCTCCGCCAGAATCGGCCACAACTCCCCCCAGCGCAGGTTTCGCCTATGCCTGGGCCGAAGATTCTTGGAAATCTTCAGTTTCCGGGTCGGATCCCTCACCGGGAACGCCTACACCGTGGCTTCGTCGAAGATGGATTTTAGGTAGGTTCTTGCCTGTCGAACTCTGGCCTGCGAGTACCGCTCCGCCAGACCGTTCCGTCTCCGGCGTCTCTTTGAGTTTTGTATTATCTACATCGTTATTTGTTGGTGCCCGGAGGGGGACTTGAACCCCCACGGAGGGTAAACTCCTGCGAATTTTAAGTTTGTGACGAACACTGTAAACCTATGAAAAATAAGGGAAATTGACCGTAATCTAGCGGCCGTGTAACTACCTCAATAATGACAGTTTAGCGAAATCGTGCGTAATCAAGCAGAACTGACGAGTGTACCCCTGTTGTACCTCGCATATTGAAATGCTCATTTCATAATGCGCTTATAGCTGCCAATAGAGTTGCCTGACGATTGCCTACAACAGTGTAAGGCACAATCGAGTTCCTGAAAATACTCAGTGCCCTCCTGCGTTCAGGTCCACCTTGCCGCGAAACTTGCTGTAGACGAAGACGATGTAGCCGATGGCCAGCAACATGCCGAAGCCCCACCAGACCAGACCGACAGCGAGCGTATGCGGGCCGGAGATGGCGCGGCTGAGGGTGATGTCACGGTCCGCGCCGGTGGTTGCAGGTAATAGCGTCGGATAGAGTCCCCAGCAGGCTCCTGCCAGCATAAAGAACAAGTAAAGGCACGAAGACAGAAATGCTTTGACCGGCTGGGCCTTGCGATTGAAGAGCCAGAGAGTAGCCAGGGATGCGACGACGCCGACAGGAACGATGAACGTAGCCGGTAAGTTGCAGTAATTGCTCAGGCTGGCCGGGCGCACAACAATGGTGGCGGCGAGACTGACCAGGGTGAGCGTCACGAGCGCAAACCAGAGTGGAGTGACGATACGGCGGGCGCGCTGTTCCAGTTCCCCAGAGGTCTTGATGGTGAGCCAGAGGGCACCGTGGAGCGTAAGGGCGACGAGCGCGACAAGCCCCCCGATCACCGTGTACCAATCAAGAATGCCTGGATGAGGGCCGGGTTGTAAGTTGGTCCACAGAGGCAGAAAGAAGTACCCGTCGGCTTGCAGCGGAACACCGCGCAGCACGTTTGCGAGGGCTGCGCCGAAGAAGATGGTGAGCAGCCCGCTGGACAGACCGAAGAGGCCGTCGAGCAATGCGCGCCAGACGCCCACTTCGACGTGGTTGCGCAACTCAACACTAACGCCGCGCAGAATCAGCAGCCACAACACGATCATCAGCGGCAGATAAAAGCCGCTGAACGCTGAAGCGTAGAGAAGCGGAAAGGCGAAGTAGAGCGTGCCGCCACCGGCCAGCAGCCAGACCTCGTTGCCATCCCAAACCGGCCCGATGCTGGCAAGTGTTGTGCGGCGCTCAGATTCGTTGCGTACCAGAAACAGGTGAAGCACACCCACGCCGAGATCGAAGCCGTCGAGCACGACGTAGCCGACGATCATCACAGCAACCAGCCAGAACCAAATAAAACCCATCATGGCAAAACTCCTACTCAATCTCTTAAGCGCGGTTGTAAGGCATCAATCAACGTGAACCATATCGGCAATGATAGCCTCTGGCCCGTTGCTGATTTCGCGATAGATCAGCACAGTGAACAGTATCCCGAGCAACAGGTAAAGCCCCATGAAGCCCAGTAGTGTAAACAGCCCGTTGCTTGCAGAAACGGTATTCGAGTAGCCTTCGCTGGTGCGCATCAGGCCATAGATGAGCCACGGTTGGCGGCCAAGCTCGGCGGTCATCCAGCCTGCGGTATTGGCGATGTAAGGTAACGGAAAGCTGAGCAGCAGAGCCCACAGTGCCCATCGCGCCGTGTAAAGACGCCCGCGCCAGAGCAGAAGAGCGGAGACAATCATCAGCAGCGCAAACCAGGTTCCGAGGCCAGCCATGATGTGGTAGGCGTAGTAGAGCAGCGGCAGAGCAGTGGGCCATTGGTCGTGGGGAATTTGATCGAGTCCCTTCACCTCGGCCTTGGTAGTTCCGTAAATGAGGAAGCTCAGCATATCGTTCACCACGATAGGATTCTCGATCTGACCAGTTTCTTCATTGGGTTGTCCCATCAGCACGAGGCCCGCGCCGGCCTCGCCGTGGAAGAGGCCCTCCATCGCGGCGATGGCGGCCGGTTGATTGCGCGCAACGTACTTGCCGTGCAGGTCGCCGGTGGGAAAGATGATGAGGATCGAAGAGACAAGACCCGCGATGACACCGACTCTCAGAAAGATGCGGCCATAGTCCTCGATCCGTCCCTCAAGCAAATAGAAAGCGCCAGTGGCAGCCATCACGAAGGAACCGGTTACGACCGCGCCGGTCATATTATGCGCGTATTGCAGCAGGCCCCAGGGATTCATCAGCAGTTGCCAGAAGCTGAGCACCTCGAATTGTCCGTTGGGCAGGCGATCATAGGCGACGGGATGCTGCATCCAGGCGTCGGTGACGATGATAAAGAAGCCTGAAATCCACGATCCAACGAAGACCATCACGGCTGAAAACCAATGCATGAGTTTAGAGATTCGCTTTTCGCCGTAAAGGAACAGGCCGAGAAATGCTGATTCCAGGAAGAAGCTGAAGACGCCTTCCATGGCCAGAGGCTGACCGATCACGCCGCCGGAGAGCCGCGAGAAACGAGCCCAGTTGGTCCCGAACTCGAACTCCATGGGAATGCCGGTAACCACGCCGAAGACGAAGTTGATGGCGAAGATGCGGCCCCAGAAGCGTGCCGCCCGGTCCCACTGCTCGCTGCCGGTTTTGAGCGCAACCGACTTGAGCACCACGATCAACAATGCCAGCCCCATGGTGAGTTGGGGAAAGAGATAATGGAAGGTAATGGTAAAGGCAAAGTGCAGACGATGGATCAATTCAGAGGTCATTGAGGCGCTCCTGTGTCAGGACGAGTGCGGGGAATGCGGAGACATTCCTCTCCGCATGGGTGCACCTGTCACAAGAGTAAACGAAAGTGATCGGCAGCGGGGTTGCGCGGCAATAAATATCGTGTCACGATGTATATATGGGAATCCCAACTGCCCCTAACGAACCTGACATGTTGCTGAGGACCCTGGCTGAATTTCGCTTTGAACTGCGCTGTTTCCTGCACTTCAGCGAAACCGCGGCGCTGGAAGCAGGGCTACAGCCTCAGCAGCACCAGCTTTTATTGCAGGTTGCCGGCGCTCCCGAGGGTACGACCGTGACAGTTGCGTATGCGGCTGAGCGACTTGGGCTGAAGCACAACAGCGCGGTTGAGCTTGCCGATCGGTCCGAGCGTGAAGGCCTGCTAGCACGAACCGTGGATGCGGCCGACAAGCGCCGGGCAATCTTGCGGCTTACGCGCAAAGGCAAACTGCTTCTTGGCAGGCTCGCAGGCGATCATGCTCGTGAGTTGAATGAGTTGGCGCCAAGACTGGCAAAGACGTTGAAAAACATTAGCAGATATTCGCATAAGCCGGCACAGATGGAGCCACAATGAGGTCACGGCCATCCGCATTGCGCGACTTCACCGTTGATCGCCGGGTATGGCTGTTGACAGGCGTGGCGCTGTTTATTGGTGCTGGCTCAGCGGCACTGGCTGTATTCTTGCTGCGGGCTATTGCATTCGCGACCAACGCCTTTTACTACCATAGGCTGAGCTTGGCGATGGTCGGACCCGCAGGTTCGACGCTCTCGCCATGGATCATGCCGCTGGTTCCCGTGGTTGGCGGGCTGGTTGTCGGATTCATCGCTCACTATGGTTCGGACAAGATTCGCGGGCATGGAATTCCAGAGGCGATTGAGGCGATCCTGCTGCATGGCGCTCGGGTTGACCCTGTTCCTCGCCAAATTTCCGTCCGGGCGCACTGAGCACAAGATTTCTGGAGTTGGGTTAGTTTGCGGACTGATTTTCGATTGAGGGAGAAGTGTTCGGCGACCAGAAATCGCCACGAAGATGCCGCCGAACGGGCTGCGATTGGTCGGCAGACGCAGCTCTCCATCAGGTCATTTTCATTTTTCAAGCAAAATGTTTGCTGAGATAGCAACTCAGGCAGCCCGGTCGTAGCGATGATGCAGACCGCCGAGCCGGGGCATGGATATGACTTTGCTACTTGCACAGGGATTCTCTTCTGCCGCACGACCCGCTGGCGTTCCTTTCGCTAGCGCAAGATGAGTCCGATCCTCGTGATAGTAGCGAACGTACTCATTCATCAAGCGCTTCAGATGGCGTTCATTGAGAACGATCACATGGTCGAGCAGATCGCGGCGGCAGTTGCCAACCCAGCGCTCTGCGACGCCGTTCTGCCACGGACTGCGGAAGCTGGTCCGCTTGGGCTGAATACCGAAGTCCTTTATCGTGTCGATCACTTCTTCATTGAACTGCGAGCTTCGATCAAAGATCAGATAGCCCGGCGCGGTGTCATAGGGGAACGCTTCGCGCAACTGCTGAATCGTCCAGGCGCTTATCGGGTTTTTGGTTACATTGCATTGCAGGATGCGCCGCCGGTTATGCGAAATCACGAAGAAGCAGTAGAGTACGCCGAAGGTCAGCGTCGGCACGGTGAAGAAATCCATTGCGGCGATGGAT
>JBEKPI010000011.1:0-38050 GCA_049520855.1 Occallatibacter sp. | reverse complement strand
GGCGTGGTCGAGGAGAGCTACCTGTCGCTGCCCTTCGGCGGCGGTCTTACTCCGGTCCCCAACCCGAATTGCCTGCCCGCCAACAATTGCTACAGCGAAGACCCCACCGAACACCACCTCACCGGCAAAGAACGGGATGCCGAATCAGGCAACGACTACTTCGGCGCTCGCTACTTCGGAAGTACGATGGGTCGATTCATGTCGCCGGACTGGAGCGCGAAAGAAGAGCCGGTGCCGTACGCAAAACTCGATGACCCGCAAAGCCTGAATCTTTACGCCTACGTGCGGAACAATCCTCTTTCTCGTGTAGACCTCGATGGCCACTTCGATTGCAGCGGTGGAAACGCTACTGGACTCGGGTGCATGACTCAGGCAGCATGGAAGGCCATGGATAATGGGACTGCCACATCGGTAGGGGATTACATAGGGCAGTACGAGGCACGGTACGCGGCCCAACAGCAGAGTGGACAACAAGGCCAGCAGAGTCAATGGCAGACAACAGTACCCGACTCTGGGCATTATCTTACGAATGCCAATTTCCCCAATGCAGCAGGTGGTGCAGGGCACTGGGGAGTGGGACTCGACACTCCCGATAAAACCGAAGGCTTTGCGACAAATGATGGTGTGCCAAAGTTCCTTCGAACTATTTTGCTTGCCATTGGAGTACCGCTTCCCGGAGCGGTCCATCCAGACTCGATGGTCAATCAGTCGGGGGTACAGCGTTTCTATAAACCCTTGACCGATGCACAATTCGAGGCGGCTCAGAGTGCAATGAACAAACGAGAGACTCATCCTGGCCTATATTCCTTGTATGTCAGGAATTGTGCCCTCTGGGACCAATCTGTTGATCATGCCGCAGGTGTTAGTGGAGTTCCACATATCGTGGCGTTCCCGATGATATTGCGGCTCTGGTATCCGCAGTGATCAGAAGGATGAACACGTCAAATTCTTGACAGGACAGGTAAATGTTTATGTGGAAACCACAAATATCAGACAAATTGCAACGTAGTGTTTATGTGGTCGCTACATCGTTGCTGTTCGTACTTTCACTCTCCACGTCGGCAATATGTCAGCGGGTTGTGAATATGCCAGTAACACTGGAGAAAGGCACCGTTCGCTCGCCCGATTTCACCGTTAAGTATAAGCAGTACATCATCAAGTTACAAGCTGATAAGACTCTACCTGATGGACAATTAAGGTGCATGTTAGGCATACATCATCCTTCGCAACCAGATCATTGTGAAATGTTCGGTTTTCATTTGGCTGTTGAAGCAGAATGGACTTTGTATGCCGACGGTCAACCTGTTGCCCATGGTACAGTTCAGGGCAAAGATGCAAATGGTGAATTCACTAACCATCAAATGAGTAGATGGATTGCAAGTTTTATGGGTGAGAAAGGCAAGAAATATGCTTTGGAGGTTACCTTTACGAAAGATGGGACCGCACTTCGTGTAGCAAATCCCCGCCTGGTTGTCGAGTTGACTCCGGGATTCGCCTGGTGAACATTGGGGTCCCAACAGCAGCCTCCCGCTCCCGGCACACTGAAAAGATCGATAATGGTCGGGTGGCCCCGGTCCTTGTGACCGTCCCCTACCATGCTGAGGGTGCCCCCCCCCGGTCCCTCGCTGTCAAGTGCCGGGACATGGTTTACATTTTGTCTCCAGACATCCTTTACAGTTTTACGACGCCGGGACGAAAATCAATTTGGTCGGTGAAGCGGAGGCGGGCTCTGCTGGAGAGCAACCCGGCCGAGGAATAACCTGTCCCTCGCCAAATTTCCATCCGGCCGCATTGAGGACAGGAATATTGAAGTCGGGGGCAGTAGAAACGGATTTCGACCGGGGAAATGGGGTGTTCGGTGGCCATGAGTTGTCGCGAAGACACATCGCCAAGTTGGTCGCGAAAGGTCAGCGGACACAACTCTCCCGCAGTTCATCTTCGACCTTGTGGAGAAATGTTATGTAGCAGTAGCTCAGGCGGCGAGATCGTAACGATGATGCAGACCGCCGAGCCGGGGCATGGATATGATCTTGCTGCTTGCGCCGGGGTTTTCTTCTGCCGCGCGACCGGCGGGCGTTCCCTTCGCCAACGCGAGATGCGTTCGGTCGTCGTCGTAGTAGCGGACGTAATCATTCATAAGGCGGGTGGCCCCGGTCCCTCGCTTTTGGGGACCGGGGGATGGAAGCTACAGCGGCTCCGCCACCACCCCTCAGTCGATTGCGTCGGCGCTGGCCACGGCTATTCAAGCGGGCGGCTCGGTCACCGCCAAATCCGACGGCGACGTGAATGTGCTGGTCAGCACGAGCACCGGCAGCGCGACCGACTACAATGTCACCGCCTCCACCGCCTACGACACCATGGACTTTACCGCGCCGTCGTTCACGGCCACGGCCTTCAGCATGGGCGACGGGCTGGCGGGCGATGCGAGCGGAGCGCAGATTGATTCCTACTACGTGCCCAGCGGCGGCTACGCGGCCAACACCGGGGTCCCCGACGACAGGTCTTCGTCGGCGGGGTGGAAACGGCAACCTGCTGGCCGCGTTCGACTCGGTGATGGGCGGCTGGCTCTAACTACGCGCAGTTGTCATTCGTGGAACGGGCTTTGCTGCTGGCGCGGCTGGGGTGGCGTTGGAGTCCGGCGGCTAGAGCATTTTCGATTCGCATCTTGACATCGGGATAGCATGGAAGGCGGCTTTTTCTTGAGGAAAAAGCCACTTGGCTGCATGGTTTCTGTAAACACTAGAATCGAAGATGCCGCATCGCGGCAGGGCTACTGCTTCAGCCCCAGCGCCTCCACCGTCGCCGGATCGGGAACGGGCGGTCTGGCTTGTCCGTCCGGCACAACCCCAAAGTCGCCGTGATAATCCCACATTGCCCAGCCGATGCCATCGGCCTCCAGCGCCGTGCGCACATCGTGAATCCATGCGTTGCGCGAAGCCGGTGCGCTCACCCTGCGGTAGGCTCCAAACTCGTTGCAGATCAGCGGCGCGTTGTTGGCCTTGCCCCAGGCCGCGGCCTCGTCGATCAAGAGCCGGATGCGGTGCGCGTCCCAGTGGTCCAGCCAATACAATTCGAGCTTATAGCGGCCCGCCGGGTCGGGAATTTCCTTGAGCGACTCCCGCATCGTGCTTTCGGTCGGCGGATAAGGAATGTCGTGCTCGTAGATCCACAAGGGATCGCCCCAAAAAGCCCCCTGGTGCGTGAACTCGTGCGGCTCGTAGAAGTGGAAGTTGTAAATCACGTTGCCGTCGGCGAGCGGCTGCTGGCTAAGCAGTTCCACAACGGCGGACCAATTGGCGCCCGTGGCAACGATGGTGTTGCGGGGCGCTACCTCGCGGATGGCCGCGGCCACGCGGGCCTGGATTCCGGCCCAGCGGTAGGAGTCGTTCACCTCCGGCTCGTTCATGATCTCGAAGAAGACGCGCTCCGGATCGCGCGTGGCATAGCGCGCGGCCAGCTTGCGCCACAGCAGGACCAGCCGGTCCACGGCCTCGTTGCTGGTCCGCAAGGGCATCTTGTACGAGTCCTCGGGGTGCAGATCCACCTGGACCGCCATGCCATCGGCCAGGATGGTGTCCACGGCGCGGTCCAGCCGGATCATGAATTCGGAGTTGAGTCCGTCTGGGCGAAGCAGCGCCTGTTCGAGCGGCGTCGCATCGATGCTCAGCCGCACGTTGTCAAAGCCCAGCCGCGCGATCAGCGCCAGGTCATCGGCGGTGGTCTCGGTGTCGAGGTGCTTGGCCGAGTAGTCCGGGGCATTCTGCGAGAACCAGTGCGAGACATTGATGCCCCGCTTCAGGTGCTGGGCGCGCGCAAAGGCCGTTTGCACACCGGCCGAACGGTCCTGAACTTGCGCCGCGGCCTGGCCGAATCCAACCCTCGGCGCGGCAAAAAGCAGGATAAGCATAAAGAAAAGCACGCCAGAACGCAGCATCGTCCGCATAAAGCTCTCCTCCCTCAACATTGGCATCCAAAACAGCAAAGTACGGTCCAGGCCCCAACTGCGTGGTTACATCGTAATGACAAAGAGCGTGATCGACTGCGCCGGGAAGGTGTAGTTGCCAATCTCCCATGGCGCGCTTCCCGCCGGCGGAGTGACTGTCACCGCGGTTGGCCCGGCGATGGCGGCCAGGTTTGCGTTGCTGTAGAGATAGGCCTGCGCGCTGGTTCCCGGCGGGAAGAGGCCCCCGAGCGAGAGCGTGCTGGTCAGGTCGCCGTATGTCTTGTTGATCACCATCACGGTCACGGCGTTATCGGAGGTGCGCAGCGCTCCATAGACCGAGAGCGCGCCCTGGTTGGCGCTGGTCGAGGCCAAGGCCATGTCGCCAAAGGTCGATTTGCTTCCGTCGTAGTTGCGATAGATTGCAAACGCCATCATGCCGGGAATCTGCGTCGAAGGGTTGGTGGTCGGCCACATGGTGCCCAGATCGAGGCCTTCACGCCCGAAAATGCCCAGGATATCGGCCTGCGCCAGCGCGCCGTTGATGGCTTCCAATCCGCCCCAGTTGTATTCGTCAATGGACAGCTTGGTGCCGGGGTAGTCGTTGGCAACCCAGGTCTTCATCATTCGAATCAGTTGCGGAGCCTGTTGCGGAGGTGAGCAGTTTGCGGTGTAGTTGGGATCGGTGGGGTAGTTCGGTTGGGGAAAACCGCCACCGTTAAGGGTACTTGAATCGGTATAGGTCGAGTCCCAGAGGGCGCGCGTCGAGTTGAGCCGCGCCTGCTGCTCCGCGGTATCGCCTGCCGTGGTCAAGCCGACTCCGTTACCGCTGTTGGCGGGATATTGGGCCGCAAAATAGGTGTGCAGATCGAGATAATCCAGCAGGCGCTTGTTATAGGTTGTCTCAGCCGCCTTGAATTGCTGCAGATAGTACTCGATGAACGGAACACCACCGTGAGCGGTTCGATCGGCGGGATTGCTCCAAGGCCGATAGCAGGGGCCTGTGCCCCAACCGGACCGGATATCCTCCATCGAATAAAAGTATGCCCACCAGAAGTCCATCACCGGGCCGCTGACCTCGGCGGTCGGATCGGCGGTCTTGATGGCCAGGGCGGTGCCGATGCCGCCATTGGTCACTTCGTCGTAGGTGAAGGGCTGCGGATGCACGTCGGCGTCGTTGGAATACCACCAGCTCGGCTCGTTGTCGAGGTCATAGATGGATACGCCGGTGTTGGTTCCGGACGCCGGGTTTCCTGGGCCGAACTTGTTTACCAGGTATTGTGTCCAGCCGCCCGCCCATGTGGCGTCCGCCCATGCGGCGGTTACCGCGGAGGCAGCCGGTGGCGCCGGCGGAGGTTCCGCGATGCTGGTAACCGTAGGATCGCTGGGGATATTGCACCCATTCGTGTTGGTGCAACCTCCGGCCCCATCGGGATATATGCCGGAGCCACAATTCCGGCCATCTCCGGAAAAGGCCTGCTTGTTGTTTACCGCAAGCTGATCGGGGTAGGTCGACTCCGGAAAGCTGCAGGAAGTGCTGTCCTTGGCCACCCAGCCGAGCACCGGCACCGTACCCAGCGTCCTGATTCCGTTGCTGTTGTTGCTCTCGACCAGGGCGTCGAATGCCGTCGCTCCGCTGACCGCCAGCCAGCCGTCCCCTCCGCTGCCGTCTCCGTTCTCGAAGTACCAATCGTCGATGGAGTTGGTTACGTCCAACTGGTAGTTGTAGCGCTCGGTGGAGTCGCCCCCCCAGCGATCGATGGTGATATTGGTTGGCGCGACTGCGGCAATATCGGCTGCGCTCGCGCCCAGCAAATACGCATCCATGCCGTAGATGTACGGGCTGATGGCGTGGGTCTGGGTGCTGGCATCCACGCTCAGCGCCGGGCCGGCAGCCGTAGCCGGCGGAGTGAGGGTAACCGTTGCGCTGCCGCTATTCTGGGAGCTGGTGGCCGTCACCGTGACCGTTGCCGGAGCCGGGTATGGCGTGGTGTAAAGACCGTCGGCGGTGATCGTGCCGGGGCTCAAAGCGCTGCCGGCTGGCGCGGACACCGACCAGGTTACCGCTGTTGAGGCCGTGCCGGCAATGGCAGCTGCGAACTGCACCTGGCCGCCGATCGTCGCGGCCGCGGGATTGGGCGTCACCGTGACCGCGGGGGCGCTGTAATTGGCGGTGACGGTTGTGCTGGCGTTCACCGTCACCGTGCAGGTGACTGTGCTCGTTGAGGTGCATCCGCTCCACGAGGCAAAAGGACCGATGCTCGACGTGGCTGGCGCGGTCAACGTGACGGACGAACCGGTGTTGTAGATGCGCGAAAAACTCGTGCTCCCATTGGCCGCGCCGTTGTTGTCCGCGGGAGAGACGGTAATCGCCATTCCACTGGCGGGGTGGGTTGAGTCGATCATGAGCACATAGCTGATGGGAGGGGGAGGAGGTGTGCTTGTCGTCCCGCCGCCTCCGCCGCAAGCCGTGATAGACAGGCTCAGTCCGATTCCCATCCAGGCCGCCGCTTCCTTCCGAAGTGTTCTCATGCCGATGCTCCCATTGCTCGCAAATCCCTGTTGCGGGCTGATTTCGTATTGCACAGCCGCTCCGCCGGAAATCTCTCGTTAGCCGGAAGGTCCAGGGCCGCTGCCAGGCGCTAGTCCACAGAGAATTGTACAGCCGTTCCGACGCCGCCGTCCGCCTGGCCCGTCACAGAGAGTGGGAAAGATTACCGCACTTTAGTTCCGTTTGCCGCGATCTCTGGTAACGTCCGAAACACAAGACCCCGATATACATCCAAATACCAGGTGCGATACCCTTTCCAGTGATGAGAAAATCCAGCGGGCCCTCCAAGCTATTCCATTCCGCTCTCCTGCCCATCCTTTTTGGTTGCACCTTCATCGTCTCCGCGCAGGCGCCCGTACCGGATTCGCCAGCCATCGAGGCTCAAGCCCATGCTCTGCTGGCCAAGCTCACGCTCGAAGAGAAGATCGAGCTGCTGGGCGGCATGGACGACATGTTTACCCATCCCATGCCGGCCATCGGCCTGCCACGCTTCAAGATGTCCGACGGCCCGGTGGGCATAAAGACCTGGGGGCCCTCCACCACCTTTGCCGGCGGCGCGGCGCTGGCCGCAAGTTGGAACCCGGAGTTGGCGCGCCGAGTCGGCGAGGGCATTGCCCGCGATGCCCGCGCCCGCGGCGTCAACTTCGTGCTCGGCCCCGGCGTCAACATCGCCCGCTCGCCGGTGGCGGGCCGCAACTTCGAATACTTCTCCGAAGATCCCTTTCTGGCCTCCGCCATGGTCGTTCCTTATGTTGAGGGCGTCCAGTCGCAGGGCGTGATCGCTACAGTCAAGCACTATGCCCTCAACAATCAGGAGTACAACCGGCACAACGTGAGCGTGGACGTGGACGAGCGGACCATGCGCGAGATCTATCTGCCGGCCTTCGAGGCCGCCGTCACGCAGGCCCATGTGGACGCGGTGATGAACTCCTATAATTTGGTCAACGGCGTCCACGCCACGGAGAACAATTTCCTCAATCTGAAGGTGCTCAAGGGCGACTGGGGCTTCCAGGGCATTCTGATGTCGGATTGGGATGCCACCTACGACGGGGCGGCGGCGGCCAACAACGGTCTCGACCTGGAGATGCCAACGCCGCGCTTCATGAACGCCAAAGTGCTGTTGCCCGCGGTCAAGGATGGTTTGGTCAAGGAATCCACCATCGACGACAAGGTGCTGCGCCTGCTTCGCGCCGAATTGCGTTACGGCTTCCTCGACCGCCCGCAACTCGATCTGGCCGACTCCACCTACTCTGTCGCCGATCGCGCCGTTGCTCTCGAAGGCGCCCTGGAAAGCCTGACTCTGCTCAAGAACGAGAGAAACCTGCTCCCGCTCGATCCGGCAAAGATCAAGACCATTGCCGTCATCGGACCCGACGCGTATCCCGCGGTCACCAGCGGCGGCGGCGCGGCGGAGACGCAGGCATACGAGCCGGTCAGCTTTCTCACAGGCATCGCCAACCTGCTCGGCCCCAATGTGCATGTACTCTACAGCCGCGGCCTGCCGGAGATGAGGGATATCTTCCAGAACACCCAGTGGGAGGGCGGCGTGAGCGTTGCCACATACCCCAGCGCAGACTTCACCGGCAATCCCGAAATGACATCGTTCCAGGCAATCACTGGGTTGAGCGAGGGATCGCTGCAACCCGATGCGAATCTGCCGCGCAGTATCCGCTACACCTCCAGCTACACGGCAGGCAAGGCCGGCAAGTATCTTGTTTTGGCATTTTCTCAACCCTGGAGCGGCGGCGAATACAAAGTAACCGTCGATGGCAAGCAGGTGTTGGCCCATCCCCCGATCGACGGACAGGTTCCGCAGTCGGCTTCGATCGATCTGAAGCAAGGCCAGACCGTAAGCGTCGTGGCTGAGTATATTCCCCACGTTACAGAAGCGATTCGCTTCGGTCTTGGGATCGTCTATGAGCCGGAGATGATCTCTGCCGAAGTGAGGACCATAGCGGCTGCCGCGGATGTAGTCGTTGTGGCCGCCGGCTTTAGCGCAGAGACCGAGCGCGAGGCCAGCGACCGCACCTTTTCGCTGCCCTGGGGCCAGGATGATTTGATCAACGCCGTCGCGGCCGTCAACCCTCGCACCATCGTCACCCTGATTGGCGGCGGCGGCATGGATACGCGGCCCTGGCTCAGCAAGATCCCCGTGCTGCTCCACGCCTGGTACCCCGGCCAGGAGGGCGGCACAGCCCTCGCCGAAGTCCTCTTCGGCAAGCACAACCCCGAAGGCAAGCTGCCGGTGAGCTTCGACCGCAGTTGGGAGGAGAATCCGTCGTTCCCCTGGTACTACCCGATCCAAGGCGACGACACCTCCCTCCACGTGACGGAAAGCGGCAAACCGCCGGTCGATTACGTCATTCCCCACGTAAAATACGGCGATAAGCTGCTGGTCGGCTACCGCTACTGGACCACCACCGGCAAGCGCCCGCTCTATCCCTTCGGCTTCGGCCTCAGCTATACGACTTTCAGCTTCGCCAATCTGCAAGCGCCGGCCACGGCAGCCTCCGGTTCGACGGTGACGGTCAGCTTCGACGTGACCAACACCGGCTCCGTTGCCGGGGCTGAGGTAGCGCAGCTCTACGTCTCCGATCCCTCCACCAAAGTCAGCCGCCCCGAGCGGGAACTCAAAGGTTTTGCAAAGGTCCGCCTGGCGCCGGGAGAGACCAAACATGTGACCCTCAATCTCGACGCCCGCGCCTTCAGCTACTGGGACGAAGCAGCCCGCAAGTGGACCATCGATCCCGGCAAATTCGTCATTCGCGTTGGCGACTCCAGCGAAAACACCCCGCTCATAGCGGACCTCGCGCTAAATTAGGACCTGCCGCAAACCAACGAATCCGGCCTTCCGCCTCAATGCGCGGGGGCCGTTTTGTTTTTGGAGTTGAAGCCGGCTGGGCGCTCCAAATCTGGCGCGCCTTCATCGCATCGGGTGGGTGAGAACATGAACCCCAACCAGTTCCGTGCATGAGAAGCCGGCAGCGCTCAAGCTCCCCGCATCCAATTCACTGCGGTTCGCATCGAAAAAAGCCGCCGCCCCTGAAACCTCGATGAGAGTTCAACCACCTTGATCGATTGCGTCCTGAGCATCTTTGAGCGCATGCTCCCGTGCGATCTCCAATGTCGTGAACACATCGGTTCCGTGATGAATCGTCACCGTTCGTTCGGGGTGCTTGATCAATGTGTAGTCGCACTTCCAATGCTCGTGCGCCTGCTGATGCATCTCCATTTCGATCTCGATGCCTTTGTACATAGCCTGAATCACGGGATACTCCTTTGCCGCGTAACGAGCACAGATATTTTGATCTCCAAAGCGATCATGACTCCAGCACTCTCGCATCCAGGAGACGGGCATGATAACCACATTCCAGCAGCCTATCCACTTCAGCGGCCACATCGGTCGATGCATCGCCGACCGCGATTTCATCCACCGGCCACGCCGGCAGCCCTGAGTTTGGCGGCGGGGTCAGCTCGATCTTCACATTGCATCGTCCCGCACTCGTTTCCTCAACCTTCACTGTCGATCCCCAATCGGAGAGGTCATGCCTGTCGATGAACTTTGCCAATGCTTCACGGCAGTGGTTCTGCTGCTCCTGAGAGATCCCTCTTAAAATTTGATCCATTCGCGTTTGCTCCAATCTCTCGATAGCGATGATTCCGGGGCTGCGGCCAACGCCAGCCCTTCATCCGTCCCTCGCTCCGCCTCGCCTATCTTGTAACGTAGTTGCGCGGGCTCCTCTCGTCCGGTCAATTTCGCACAGATCGGATTTATAGCATTTTCGGAAATGCTGTAGACCGAATCCATGACCTAAAGTCGGCGCGACCAACAGGGAGCGACAACCCACTGTGACGTAATAAAGTTCACACTATTTCCGAAAATGCTTTAAGCCGGCGAATTCGCGCTCCGCGATTCCGGTGGAGTTAGGCTGTCTGCTGAAAGTGACGCTCTTCATGCCGCGGCGATCATCTACAATGTTGCGGGGGATTGTTCCGCCATGCGCAAAAGGAACTTCGCACATCTATTCTTGCTGGGGAGCGTCATCATGTCTGTTATCTTATCGGCCGGCGCATTCGGCGCTCAGCCTGCATCGCCGCTCGGCATCTTTCAGGATCATGCCGATATTGGCACGGTGCTTCACGCGGGAAGCGCGCAGTATGACGCCGCGCGCGGCGTCTACACTCTCACTGGCAGCGGAGAAAATGTCTGGGCCACCGGCGACAACTTCCAGTTCGCATGGAAGCAGGTCTCCGGAGACGTTGCGCTCACCGCCGACATTGCCTTCCCCGAACCGGGCGGCAACCCGCATCGCAAGGCCGTGCTGATGATCCGCCAAAGCCTCGATGCCGGCTCGCCTTATGCCGACGTAGCGCTGCACGGCGTCGGGCTAACCTCGCTGCAGTATCGCGAGGCCAAGGGAGCGGTGACGCACGAGATTCAATCCAACCTCTCCGCGCCCCATCGCCTGCGCATCGAAAAGCGCGGCGACTTTGTCTATCTCTTCCTCGCCTCGGCCGCGGACGAGCCGCTGAAGCCCTCCGGCGCATCCATCAAGCTCCCCATGCAGGGACCGTTTTACATCGGCATTGGAATCTGCGCTCACGACAAGGATGCCGTCGAAAAGGCCGTCTTCTCCCATGTCGAGCTAGGCGCGCCCGCGCCGCTCACAGCCACGCTCACCCTCTACAGCACGTTGGAGACGGTGCCCATCGCCTCCACCGACCGCCGTGTCGTCTATGTCGCCGCGAGCCACTTCGAGGCGCCCAACTGGACGCGCGATGGCGCTTACTTCTTCTTCAACAGCGACGGCCACATTCTGCGCCTGCCCGTTGCCGGCGGCACGCCGGAAACCATCGACACCGGCACGGCCGTCCACTGCAACAACGACCACGGCCTCTCCCCGGACCAGCAATGGCTGGCCATTAGCGACCAGTCGCAGGCCGACCACCTTTCCACCATCTATATCGTGCCCATCGGCGGAGGCGCGCCCCGTCGCGTGACGCAAAACTCCCCCTCCTACTGGCACGGCTGGTCGCCCGACGGCAAGACGCTCGCCTTCACCGGCCAGCGCAACGGCGACTTCGACATCTACACCATCCCCGCGGCCGGCGGCGAAGAGACGCGCCTCACCACCGCCAAGGGCCTCGACGACGGCCCCGAGTATTCGCCCGACGGCAAGTACATCTACTTCAACTCCGAGCGCACCGGCCGCATGCAGATATGGCGCATGTTAGCCGACGGCAGCGCTCAGGAGCAGATCACCTTCGACGAATTCAACAACTGGTTTCCGCACATCTCTCCCGACGGCAAGTGGATGGCATTCCTCTCGTACGGGAACGACGTCACCGGCCATCCAGCCAACAAGGACGTGCAGATTCGCCTGATGGCTCTCAGCGACCGCAAGATTTCGGTCCTCGCCAAGCTCTTTGGCGGACAAGGCACCATCAATGTACCCTCCTGGTCGCCTGACAGCACAAAGGTGGCCTTCGTCAGCTACCAGATACTGCCAGCCGAAGAGGCCGCAACAAAGTAAGACGCAGGAGATCGTTCATCATGCGCGTTGGAGTTTTTACGCCGCTGCTCTCGCAGCTCCCGCTTGCCGCCGTTCTCGACAAGCTCAAATCGCTCGACATCGTGACCGTTGAGCTGGGCACGGGCAACTATCCCGGCGACGCGCACTGCAAGCTCGCGATGCTCGACGACAGCGCCGCCCTCGCCGAGTTTCAGCAAGTTCTGTCCGATCATGGCGCATCCATCAGCGCGCTGAGTTGCCACGGCAATGCGCTGCATCCAGACAAGGCCCGCGCCAAAACTGACCAGGAGGTAAGCCGCAAAACCATCCTGCTCGCAGAAAAGCTCGGCATCCCCGTAGTCGTCGATTTCTCCGGCTGCCCCGGCGACTCGCCCAGCGCGACGGCTCCCAACTGGGTCACCTGCCCCTGGCCGCCTGACTATCTCAAAGTTCTAGACTGGCAATGGAATGAAGTGGTAGCGCCCTACTGGACCGGGCACGGCAAGTTCGCCGCCGACCATGGCGTCAAGATCGCCATCGAAATGCATCCCGGCTTCGTCGTCTACAGCCCGGAGACGATGCTCCGCCTGCGCTTTATCGCCGGCCCCAGCGTGGGATGCAACCTCGACCCCAGCCATCTCTTCTGGCAAGCGATCGATCCTATCGCCGCTATTCGCGTCCTCGGCGAGGCGATCTTTTACGTCCACGCCAAAGACACGCAGCTTTACTCCGCCAATCTTTCGCGCACCGGAGTCCTCGACACGCGGCCCTACACCGAGGAGCGGCAGCGCGGATGGATCTTCCGCACTTGCGGTTATGGGCATGGCGCGGAATGGTGGGCCGAATTCATCTCCACGCTGCGCATGTTCGGCTACGACTATGTGCTCTCCATCGAGCATGAAGACAGCCTGCTCGCCCCGGAAGAAGGCCTGACCAAGGCGGCCAATTTCCTCAACGGCATCGTCATCCGCGATCAGCCCGGTGTGGCGTGGTGGACATAAGAACCTGTCCAATAACTTGGTTTTGCTTGAACGGTACGGGTTTTACAGGCTGCGGAATAGCTCGACAGCAGGCCTGCTTTGTAACAGGGCACGACTTCAGTCGTGCCGCAAATGGCAAAATAAATCCGGGCTTTAGCCCCTGAGGGAATGCGGTTTTGCAATGAAACCAATCAAGACATCAATCTTAGGCACCGGCTTCATAGGCCGCGTTCATCTTGACGCGCTGCGCCGCCTGGAAGGTGTCGAAATCGCGGCCATAGCCGACCCGAACCTGGCAGTGGCGCGCAGCTTGGCCGAAGGCTTTGCCGTGCCCGCGATCACCACCGACTATCGCGAAATTCTGCGCGACCCCGCTATCGATGCCGTCCACATCTGTACGCCCAACGCTCTGCACTTTTCCATGGCCAAAGAAGCTCTCGAAGCCGGCAAGCACGTGGCCTGCGAAAAGCCGCTGGCCACCACGGCAGAAGAGGCGCGGGAACTGGTTGCCCTGGCCGTGCAGACGGGCGCGCGCAACTGCGTCTGCCATAATCTGCGCTACTACCCCCTGGTGCAGCAGTTGCGCCGCATGATCGAAGCCGGCGAGCTGGGCGAGATTCTCTCCCTTCAAGGCGCGTATTCGCAGGACTGGCTGCTCTGCGACACGGACTGGAACTGGCGCATCGACTCCAAAGTCGGCGGCCCATCGCGCTGCATGGCCGATGTCGGCTCGCATTGGTTCGATATGGCCGAGCACGTCACCGGCCTGCGCATCACTTCTCTGGTAGCCGATCTCCAGACCTTCCACGCCACGCGCAAACAGCCCAAAGGCCGCATCGAAACCTTTGCCAACAAGCTGCTCGGCCCGGAAGACTACATCGAACGCCCTGTCGATACGGAAGACTTCGGCGCGGTCATCTTTCACATGGGCGCTCGAGTGCGCGGAAATCTCGTTGCCAGCCAGGCCGCCGCTGGGCGAAAGAACCGCCTCGCCATCGAGGTCTACGGCACCAAAGCCTCTGCCGCCTGGGATCAGGAACGGCCCAACGAACTCTGGATCGGCCACCGCGATTCGGGCAACCAGATCATCCTCAAAGACCCCTCGCTGCTCAAGCCCGAGGTGCGCGCCTACGCCGACCTGCCCGGCGGCCATGCCGAGGGCTACGACGACACCACCAAGCAGATGATGCGCCGCTTTTACGCCTCCATCGCCGCGCCCGGCATCACCGCTGAATATCCGCGGTTCACCGACGGGCTGCGGCAATTGACCATCCTTCAAGCCGAACTCCACAGCCATCGAACGCGCGGCTGGATCGACGTTCCCGCAATCTGATCGGGCATTGGAAAGAAGGCCAGCCGCATGTTGATCTTCGCCGCCATCGTCGCCATCTTCGTCTACGGAATGATCGCCGCCATGCTGGGCACCATCCTGCCCAACCTCTCCGATCGCTTCCGCCTCACCCCCACGCAGAATGGAACCATCGCCTTCACGCAGGCGCTTGGGCTTATCATTGCCTCGGTCGGCGTCGGCCCGCTGCTCGATAGCGAAGGCAAAAAGATCGGCCTCATTCTCGGCCTTGCGCTGATCGCAGTCGCGCTCTACGCGCTGCCGCGCTCGCCGGGCTTCCGCGGCATTCTCTTTCTGATGTTCCTGCTCGGCGTGGGCGGCGGCATCGTAGTCACAGGCGCAAATGCCCTGGTCAGCGATGTAAGCGTTGCTTACCGCGCCACCGCGCTCAACCTCGTCAACCTCTTTTTCGGTCTCGGCGGACTCGCCACGCCCTTCATCTCCGCCAATCTCTTCAAGAGTAACTGGGTCCGCCTCTGCTACACCGTGGCCTCGCTCACCGTCGTCGCGCTGGCCATCCAGGCCTTCACCGCGATGCCCGCGCCCACCGGCGCTGCGGGATTCCAACTCGCCGATGCGGGGCCTGTTCTGGGCCGCCCGCTGCTCTTCTTGCTTGGGCTTTTTCTCTTCCTCTACATCACCTGCGAGGTCGGCGTGTGGAACTGGCTGCCGCGCCACCTCATCGCGCAAGGCATCCCGGAGTCGCGCGCGCTCAACATTCTCTCGCTGGGATTTGCCCTCGGCCTGCTCGTCGGCCGCGTCGGCGTTTCGCCTATTCTCATGCACGAGCCCGCCATCGATGTGACCCTGGCCGCATCCGTCGCCATGGCCATCACCACCTTTCTGATGCTGCGAACGAGCAAACCAATCACCGCTGCTGTTCTGGTCTTCCTCGCCGGAGCCTCCATGGCTCCAGTCTTTCCCACGACGCTGGCTATCGTCGGCGACGCCTTCCCGCGCATGACCGGCACAGCCATCGGCTTTGTCATTACCTGCGGATGGGTTGGCCTTGCCGTCAGTTCGCGCATCATCGGCGCCATCGCCGGCCCCGACCCGAGACGGCTCAAAAAAGCTCTGCTGGTCATTCCCGCCTCCGCCGTCCTGATGGTCGGATTGAATCTCGCTATCCGCGGCGCGCTGCGGTAACGAGACTATGCACAAGTCGATGTTTTGAAAGGGCACGGCTTCACAGGCTGCGAAAAACTCATTCGGAGCCGCAAGGAGTGTCAGGGCACGACTTCAGTCGTGCCGTCAATGGCGCAAAATGAGGATGGGCTTTAGCCCCTGAGGGAATGTATGCTCTTGCGTTAGGGCTCGTGCGGAATCTCCCGGCAACATTCTCACAGATAAGGCAGAAAAATGAACCGGAGCAACCATGGACAAGCTGACTCGGAGGAAGTTCCTCATGCAAGGTAGCGCGGCAGGCGCCGCGGCGGCTCTCACCGCAACTCTGCCCAAGCCACTGCAAGCGGACGTTTCGCCCCGCGCGCTCGGCATCCAGCTCTACACCGTCGCCGCCGAGCTTGCCGTCGACATTCCCGGCACACTCAAGGCGCTGCGCGCCATCGGCTACAAAGTTGTCGAGAGCGCCGGCTTTGCCGGTCTCTCAGCGCAGGACTTCCGCAAGGCTCTCGACACGGCGGGCCTTCGCTGCCCCAGCGCCCATCTGCAATTCGCCGCCGCCGATCCCGGCCCGTTGTTTGAAGATGCTCACGCCATCGGAGCGCATTACGCCGTCAGTTCCATGCTGATCGCGCCGCCGCCGGAATCGTCGGGGAACGGTCACGGCAAAACGCTCTCCGCTCTCACCCTGGACGACTTCAAGCGAACCGCCGATCTGGCCAATCGCATCGGCGCAAAGGCAAAGCAGACCGGCCTGCAATACGCCTACCACAATCACAACTTCGAATTCCGCGACCAGGGCAGCGGCCAGACCGGCTACGACTTGCTGCTCAAAGAGACCGATCCCGAGCTGGTTAAGTTTGAATTGGATTGCGGATGGATGGTTGCGGCGGGTTTCAATCCGGTAGACTACTTCCGCAAATACCCGCATCGCTACCGCATGATTCACGTGAAAGATTTTCTTCTCACCGGCGCGCCGACCACCGATCTCAAAGGGCCGGACCGTCCCCAGGGAACGGAACTCGGCAAAGGCCACATCGACTACAAGCCGATCTTTGCCGCCGCCGGGCTGGCAGGCGTCGAGTATTTCTTCAGCGAGCAGGAACCGCCCGTCGTCGGCATGACCGAACTGGAAGCGGCCAAAATCAACTACGGCTACATGCGCGCGCTCTGAGCGGTTCGATCTCGCCTGTTTCAAGGACGGAAGATCGAAATCATTGTGTCCCCGCCGCCTTTGCCAGCAGCGTAACCGATGGCGCAATCCTATCGAGCAGCACGGCCTGCGGCTTGGCGGCATCCTTGAGCAACTGAAGATTCTTCTGCAGCACGTCCGCGTCCACCGTGCGATGGCCTTCGAGATCGTCGAGAGCCTGGAGACCGATCGCGGCCACCTGAGACAGCGAATGTGACAGCGGAATCAGTTCCGCCGTCAGCTCCGACCGTTCCAGCAAGGGTTGCAGCCGGGCGTCGTTGTCGCGCCAGAGCACCAGCCAGCTCCGCGCCTCCTGCAACTGCTGGGCAGAGGCTTTCCCTTGGGCGATCAGCTTGGCCAGGTCGTTGAACTTCCGCGCGGTCTCGCTCTCCGGAGGGACAGCATCGACCAGCCGGTTGAGCGGAGTAGAGGTGCTGTACGCTCTCAATCCCTCGCGCACATATCCCTCGGGAGGCTGAACCACCGCCGCGAGAACCTTCAAAGCCTGCGGGTCCGATTCGCCGCTCATGCGCTGGATCATCAGTTCGATTGTGGATTCATATCCCACGCTGGTGTACTGCAGCTTCTGCGATACCACCGCCAGCCGCTCGTACATCGAAGCCAGATCCTTGACCTCCTCAGGCGACCACAGCCGCTCGGCGATCGCCGCCAGGCGGGGCCAAGTGCGGCTGTCGATATTCTCCGGGGTAACGAACTCGCTCCACATGGTGGCTTCGCCGCCCAGAATGCGCGCCTTTTGCTCCGGGGTCAGCAAAGCTGCATCGTCGCCCATCGGATCGATCAGGTAATGCTCGGCCGCCGGCCCGTTCAGGTTAATGTAGTAGCCGGTCGAAAGCAGGGCCCGATTCCCTTGCCGCGCCGCTACCGACAGCGACCGCTGCCCTCGCCAGGACTGAATCACCACATCCTTCGGCGTATCGGCCTGCAACACCTCATCCCAGCCCTCCATGATCTTATTGTGGCCCGAGACCAGCTTCTGCACCCTCCCCGTAAAATACAACTGCAGAGCCGCATTGTTCTTGAAGCCCTTCTCCCGCATGAACGCCTTGATCCGCGGGTTCGCATCCCACTCTTTCCCATTGCACTCGTCGCCGCCGATATGGAAGTAGGCATCGGGGAAAAGCGCCGTCATCTCGCCCAGGAACTGATCGATGAACTGATACGTGCTCTCTCGCGTTGGATCCATCGCGGCATCTAAAATGCCCCAGCGGGTTGCTATCTCGTACGGACCCTCCTTGCTGCCGAGTTCCGGATAACCCACCAGCCACGAATTCGTATGGCAAGGCATGTCGAACTCGGGAACCACGCGGATCCCGCGCTCCCGGGCGTATGCGATCACCTCGCCGACCTGCTTCTGCGTAAAGTATTGTCCGCCAGAACCCTTTTCGTGCAGCAATGGAAATAGCTTGCTCTCCACGCGAAAGCCCTGGTCATCGGAGAGGTGCCAATGGAAGACATTCAGCTTCACGGCTTCCATTCCGTCCAGATTCCGTTCAATGACCGGGACCGGCATGAAGTGCCGTCCGGTATCGATCATCAGCCCGCGCCACAGGAAGCGCGGCTGGTCGTCGATGGTCACGGCGGGCACACTGAAACCCTGGGGTGTAACTCTTACCAGTTGCAAAAAGGTCTGTAAGCCGTGCAGCGCGCCTAGCGGATTGGGCGCCGTAAGCTGCGCATGGGTCGCCGTAATCTCCAGGCGATACGACTCGTCCTCATCGATCTCCTGCACTGGCTTGCTCGGCCCGTCCGTCTTGATCGTCAAACTTGCCGGGCCGGACTGCGCCTCGCCGGAAAGAGGAATACCGGTCTCTCGGGTAAGCGTGTCAAGAAAGCGCTGCCTTGCCAACACCAGTCGAGATTCGGTGTAGCCCTCCGATCCAACGCTGAAGCTGCCGTCGATGATCAACTGCCCGTCGCCCCGCGCCGCGTGCGCCGGCAAGGGCATCACCGCAAGCGGGGCCTCCGGCTGGGCGCAAATCGTGGGAGTGTGCATCAAGCCCCCGCAAAGAAAAAACAGTACCAAAGCTGAATGTCGCGGACGAAGCGTTATCAAGAGTGCACCTCCAGAAAGCCGCCAATTCCTAAATTGCATAAAGGCTCAGGACATTCAGCAGTCTAGCACTCGACCCTCGATCTTGCCGCGCGCGTCTCAAAGTGGATTGCAAAGGCCAAATGCCGGGTGGATGAGCGCCGGAAGACGAAACCGCTGGCGGCCAATCCGTCCTGCCGCGGTCGCGGCTGGATTCATTTCATTCTCTTCCCATCAATGGGTAAGTTCGCATCGAGAATTGCAGCAAAGCCGCGCGTCTCGCTGACTGAGGCCAGCAGCGGGAGGGGCAAGCGCCATTTCATCGTCCGGCGGCATGCGAAAACGGCCTCATTGAGAGGCCGTTCGCGGGATTGCCGTATGGGCGGTTTACCTGTTGCTCTGCCAATTGGCCCAGGCGCCGATCAACGGCATCTGGCGGCGCTTGCCATTCAACGCGCTGATCGAACACCAGAGCGCAATGAGGGCCCAGAGAATCCAGACCAGCAAGCTGAGGCCCAGAAGGGCAAAAGGCACGCGGAAAGAATGGAGCGCGGGGACAAAGCTCACGGCAGTGCTGATGAGGAACATCACAACGGTGAGTATGGTGGACTGCCAGGCGTGGAAGCGCACATAGGCGCTCCGGTTGTACGGCGCGATGGCGAGAAAGAAGATCGCCGGGACAACTGTGATGTAGGCAATTGCGCCTAGAAGATTTTCAGAGAGGCCAGGCTGTTTCGGGTCGGACATGATCCCTCCTTTGCGGGATGAGGAAGCGGTGATTGGTTTGAGGTTGCCCACACTTCCGGCTTGCAAAGAGAACAAGCAGAATTGAGCGGGGTTCCCACTTGGCTTTTCCAGCCAAGAAACAAATATACTCCCAGTTACCTAAGCTTTGTCACTATCTTGGATTTGTTTTTTTTCGACCCAGCGCAGGCAGGCCGGAAGTGCCCGCCTCCCCGGCCGGGAGCCGGGGATCGCGTTGCATCTGGCGCTTACTCGAAGAGTTCTCCGCGAGGTCCCTCCGACACCCAAAGATGCTTCGGCCCTCTGCCGCGCCAATCTCCCCGGCAGTCGGCAGGATCTGGCGCTTTGGCGCTTCGCCCAAGACGGCATCCCGCGCTCAAAGATGCTCCCGCGCAAGCGGCATTTTCGCCGGAGCATCGATCTATTCTGGCGCGGCCGCTTGCGGGCGATTATGATTCATGGAGGGCGAGGGAGGTGCGGAATGAAGGCAGCTTTGCGGATGGCAATCGCCGGCCTGAGCGTGCTGGCGGCGTCGGGCGGGCTGGCTCAGCCGGCCGGGCCGGCATCGATGATCGGTAATCTGCAGGTGAAGGAAGTCAACCTGGCGGAGATCGACACCTCGCATTTGAAACTGGCCGTGGACCTGAATCTGACCGTAACGCAGTCGGCAACCTTTGAGAATCTGCGGCTGGCGTCGCTCCATCTGAATGGGCTGCCGGTCTTCGCCGCGCCTTTGAACCAGGAAATCGTGCTCAAGAAAGGCGTGGCAACCGCGCTGCCGCCGCTCTACGTCACGGTGCTGTTTCGCGATCTGCATACGGTTGCGCCGCTGCGCCGCATGATCGAAAACCAGAGCGTCCGGCTCGACGGCGACCTGGTGGCGGATTTGCGGCTGACGGCGATCGAGAAGCTGGCGCTGCACACCGAGCACCCCAGCGTGGAGATTGCTCTGGCGCAGGAAGTGCCGGTGCGCATTGAGGCCTCGGCCTTCGAACGCAGCATGGCGCTGAGCGCCCTCGAATTGATCGATTCCGGCCTGCAGGCCACGGCTTCGGCCGACAAGTACATCCCCGGCATGAGGCCCAAGTGGATTGCCGATCTTGAGGCCAGCGCCCAGGCAAATCTATTTGCGGTCGAGTCGAGTTACGCGCTAACCCACGGGGAGACGAGCGATCCGGTTGTTTCGGTCCTGCTGGGCTTCCGCGTCAAGCCCTCGCAGGTGGTGACCGCGGCCGAGGCTCAGGAGCCTTGGAAGTACGATGCGGATTTTCTCGGCGCGGTGCAGTCGGGCGCGGCCAAACTGGTCAAGAACAGCCAGGAGATTCTGCTGCGGCCCCTCGGGCTGGGCGATCCTCTGCGGCTCAGCGGAAAGGATTTTGTTGTCGACATGCGCGGCACCCAGGAGACAGATAGCCTGATCGCGGTGGGCAACGGCGGCCACGGCAAGATTCAGGTAGTGCGCCGCGCCTCGCCCACGTCGCTGGCCGTCCTGACGCTTCATGCGCCGCCCGCGTCCCCGGATCAGCCCGTGGTACTGCCCACGGGATTGGCCGCGGCTTCGGTCGCCGTCGCTGCCCAGGACAGTTGGCCGCAGGTCGCCGTCTTCCGGCTGCGCGAGGATGCGGTGACCAAAAAGCCCTCCGTCGAGGTGCTGCAAATGGGAGCTGTCCGCGACGGAAACGGCATCCGCCTCAGCGAACCCGTGGATGCCGCCGCCTTCGGCTCGCCGATTGTGACGCCGGATGGAGTGATCGGCTTGGTTCAGGACGAGCAGGCGGGGGCGTTTCTGCCCGCCGACCTGCAAGCTCCCGCGGCTGTTCCCGCGCCGGCGCCCCCGCCGGCGCAATAGTAAGCCAAGTATTGCTCATCAAAGGGCCTGTCATCGAATTGGCCAGAAGAGCTCAGTGGCAAAGTGGGTAGAGGCCAGGAAGTTTCGCGCAGTCTTGTCGTAGAAATCCTGCGTGAAGTAT
Organism: Occallatibacter sp.; assembly: GCA_049520855.1. GTDB lineage: Bacteria > Acidobacteriota > Terriglobia > Terriglobales > Acidobacteriaceae > Telmatobacter. Next base: position 16,637 of record JBEKPI010000011.1, on the reverse strand, counting down.
CTCAAGAGTATCCGCTTGATCGGGCCATTGCGGCATGCAGTGAGGCGGAGTAATGATGAGAGAGGTTTATCGGTTTCGCATAGCTTTGCCGTTCGTTCGTGAATTACTAGGAGAACACTATATCCCTGTTCATAATCCTATAACGAACGAGGATGACTATTTTGCCGAAGGTGTCGTCGGCGACATTCTTTACCGGAGAATCCTGGAGAAGGACAGCCTATTGGCGATTGAATCGAAGGAGAGCCTTCTTTTGGGTTGGGACCGTCGGTACAATAAAAGGATATTCGACGCGTCGGAAATACAGCAGGCAAAACTGCTTCAGATGCATCTTTTTAGTGCATCGGGAGGTGGCGGGGAGTATGGGACATGGTATACAGAGGGAGTATTAGCCGAGCGCTGTACTATCAACGAAGAAAGTCCAAGTCCATGCAATAATAGAGGCAAGGTAACATGTGCCTTGAGTTCTGTACAGATAGGTCCTTTAAGATTCCCCTTCAATCAAATGCGGCGGAGCGATGACATCTTCATGTTGTGGAGTGGAGAGATCGTCGTATCCGGGCGATTGGCGAAAATGATTGTTGAGAAAGGTTTTACAGGCGCAAAACTTCAGCCTATATGGAATACATGTGTTCCGCCAAAATCGCTGCAACACCTTCATGATGTGCCCAGTGGGAACGAACTATTTCAACGTGCATTAATGCATGGATTGGATCCGAGCGGTCATGCCTTTCGATTGTGGTTGGAAGAGAAAGAACAGCTGCCGCTTCTCGAAAAGGCGCTATGGGAGCAAATGGACTTGCGAGAAAACCGTGGAGATGGCGTTTCTTTTGCGACTTTGAGAAAGTTCTCACAGTTGATTATTCAATCGGATCCTATAGTGATTTCCGGTAACACCTTATTTGGTTATAATCCGCTGAGGCCAGGATCGCTTACGAAATGCGACTGTACCTTGGGAAAGGTAGAAAGACATGGATTGTTGTCAGCATTGTCCATTGTAAGTTCAAGTTGGGATGGTGCGGACATATGCTTCAGCAATACGTATTTTGGCGGGAAAAGGGGACTATTTCGGCCTTGGCGCCGGCTTCTTGTTTCAAAGAGGTTCTTTGACGCTCTCCAGCAAGAAAAGATGAGGGGGTTTGATTTTGAGGTCGTTCAATTGGTTTAGAGATTATTGTGGCGGGTGAACCCGGCAACCTTGAACAAGAACGCGCAAATCCGGGGGGAGATCGCCGAAATGGAAAGGATCTTCGAGTGCTACCGGCAGACAGCCGGACGCTTTTCTGAAGATGTAAAGCAAAATCATCAAGACAGGATCGCGGAGAAGCGCAGGGAAATGTTGGCCGGAGATTCTGCGCTGGCGTTTCTCGGGCAGTTTTCCCTACGCCGGGTGCCCCATCCTTTCGCGCACTTTGTGAAAGGGTGGGAACCACGAACCCCAACCAGCAGCCTTTTTCTGATCCCTGATTCCTGTTCCGTGCCTCTACGCCTCCCAGGGATTCATCACCGACGGCGCAATCTCCTCGAAGTGCTTGACGTTGCGCGTGGCGAGTGTTGCGTGTGAGGCCAGAACGATTCCGGCGATCATGGTGTCGCGCGTGTCAACGGGACGGCCCTTCTCCTTCCGCAGCGCGTTCAGGTCCGCCGCCCGGCGGGCAGCTGCCTCATCGAAGCTTGCAATTCGCCCTTGGACCACTTCGGTCAGCCAGCGCTCGAACAAGTCCAGCAGAGCGGACCGCTTCTTCCCCTCCGGCATCGATTGCAAGCCGTAGCGAATCTCGAAGATATTGACCGAGGTGGTCCAGATCGAGGTGCCAGCCCGCCCGTCCAACCAACTGAGGACTTGGATATCCGGCCGGGGAAGCATGATCTCTGAAATCACGTTCGTATCGAGAATAATCATGATTCGAGGTCAGGGATTTGCAGGCGTATATCGCGCAATTCGGCAATCGGCTCATCCAAAAAAACGCCCTGCCCGCTGAAGAGAGCAGCGGAAGCCGTGCCAAAACCAACCGGCTGCGCCTTGTCTTCCCGCAGCGCATTGCGGAGAATATCGCGCGCTTCCGCTTCCATGCTGTGGCCGTGGCGTTTGGCGCTGCGCTGCAAGCGCGTCTTGAGTGAATCGTCAAAGTTGCGAACCAGAAGCTGCGCCATTGTTGCCTCCAAGTCTCCTCTGCTATCATGATAGCATAATAGAACAGGAGTCAAGCCCCATCAATTCCGAGATCACGTTCGTGTCGAGCAGGATCATGACTCGAAGTCCGGAATCTCCATGGTGAAGCCGTGAAGCTCAGCAATCTCTTCTCCCTCTTTGAGCCCGATGCCGCGGAACATATTGGCGATCTCGGTCCCCAGGCCGCCACGCGGCTTCTCGCGCTCCCGCAGCGCATTGCGGAGAATATCGCGCGCTTCCGCTTCCATGCTTTGGCCGTGGCGTTTAGCGCGGCGCTGCAAGCGCGTCTTGAGCGAATCATCAAAGTTGCGAACCAGAAGCTGCGCCATTGTTGCCTCCAAGTCTCCTCTGCTATCATGATAGCAAATAGAGCTGCGATCGGCAAACAGCCGGCGGCTCACCCTCAAAATAACCGCGAAAGTTACGCGTGAAGGCTATCCAGCGCCGCGGCAAACTCCGGCAGCAGCATCGTCTGGTCCCGATCTGGGCCGGTCGAGACCATTCCGATCTTCGCCCCGCTCTCCCGCTCCTGAAATCGCAGATACTCTCTCGCCGCGTGAGGCAGTTTTTCAAAATCGGTAATTCCCTCGGTCGAACTCCGCCAGCCCTTCATCGTGGTATAAACCGGCTTGATCTGCTCCAGCCCCTGCACGTCCGCGGGAATCTCATCCGTCACCTTGCCCGCGATCTCGTAGCCCACGCAGATGGGAATCTCCGCGAGCTCGTCCAGCACGTCCAGCTTGGTCACCACCAGCCACTCAGCGCCATTCACCTGATTGGAATAGCGCAGCAGCGGAATGTCCAGCCAGCCGCAGCGCCTTGGCCGCCCGGTCACCGCGCCATATTCTTTTCCGCGCGCCCGCAGTTCGTCGCCCACCGCGTCCTGAATCTCCGTAGGGAATGGCCCCTCGCCCACCCTCGTCACATAGGCCTTGGTCACCGAGATCACCGTGCCGATGGCCGTCGGCCCCACGCCGGTGCCCGTCGCCGCCCCGCCCGCTGTCGCCGACGACGATGTCACAAACGGATACGTCCCGTGGTCGATGTCCAGCATCGTCCCCTGCGCCCCCTCGAACATCACGCTGCCGCCCTCGGCCAGAATCCTGTTCAGCAGCCGTCCCGTGTCGGTGACGAACGGCCGCACCTCTTCCGCCGCCGCCGCGTACTCGTCAAACATCTGCGCCGGGTCCAGCGGGCCAGTCTCAGACCCGGCCCCAAAAAGCGCGTGAACAATCGCGTTCTTCTCCGCGCAGGCCGCCTCGATATGCGTCTTCAACAGATCGGGCCGCAGCAAATCCACAACCCGCAACCCGCTACGCGCCATCTTGTCCTCATAAGCCGGCCCAATCCCCCGGCTTGTGGTGCCGATCTTCTTCCGCCCCGGCGCGCTCTCGGCAGCCAGTTCAATCATTCTGTGATAAGGCAAAATCACCTGCGCCCTGTTCGACACAAAAAGCTGCTCATCCACGCCCACTCCGAGCGCCCGCAGCTTGGCGACTTCTTTCAAAAATGCGATCGGGTCCAGCACCACGCCGTTGCCGATAATCCCCCGGCACCCGGCCCGCAGCACCCCGCAGGGAATCAGTTGCAAAATGAACTTTTGCCCGCCAAAGATGACCGTGTGGCCCGCGTTATGTCCGCCGGCATAGCGCGCCACGGCTGTAAACCGCTCGCTGAGCACGTCCACAATCTTCCCCTTGCCCTCGTCGCCCCACTGAGCGCCCAGCACTACCGCCGTCTTTGCTCGCATTTCCGTCCCGTTCCTTGATGTCTTTCTTTTGTGATATTTAGCTCAACTCCGGCGGCGAACCGAGGGCGCGCGCTAGAAACCTGAGCTGCAAAACAAAGGCGCTGACCCCTCCGGCCCGCACCAGTTAGATGATAAACCCTCGGTGCATATTCCCCGTTGGCGGAGCCGGTCGGCCGCCCGCCAAAATATCCAACCTTCCCGCCGCAACTAATCGCACCATACCGGGTCTAGACTAGACAGCCGTGATCCGGTTTCGGGGATCGTGCTTCGCTTCGGGCGGCCACTGAGGGGGAAAATGAGATCCCAAACCTGCTTTAGCGGATCGCGCATGGCTGCTCTCGCGATCGTCCTGACGGTCCTGCCCTTGGCGCTCTCTCAGCTCCAGGCCCAGCCACAATCCTATGCCCAGCAACCCTACACCCAGCAACCCTATCCCACATCCAATCAGGCAATCCCAGATCCCGCTTACGATCCGGGCAATCCGCCCTCAAACTATGCACAGTCCCAGCCTCAGCCCCAGCCGCTTGGCGCCGAGCAGCTCGAGCAGTTGCTAGCCCCCATCGCCCTCTACCCCGATGCGCTCGTGGCGCAGATTCTGGCCGCGGCCACTTATCCCGCGCAAGTGGTGGGTGCAGACCATTGGCTTGCGTACCAGGGCTATGCCTCTCCCGACCAGATCGCCGCCGGAGCCGACGCCCAGCCTTGGGATCCCAGCGTCAAAGCCCTCACCGCCTTTCCGCAGGTGCTGGCGCAGATGGACCGCGACCTACAGTGGACCACCGACCTCGGCAACGCCTACTACAACCAGCCCCAGGACGTGCTCCAGACCGTGCAGGTCTTGCGCCAGCGCGCACAGGCGGCCGGAACCCTTGAGGACTCCCCGCAGGAAGCCGTCAGCTACAACCAGGGATACATCCAGTTGGCCCCGGTCAACCCGCAGGTCGTCTACGTGCCGGCCTACAACCCATGGGATGTCTACGGACAGCCCGTCACCCCCTACCGGAACTTTTCGCTGCTCGGCTCACTGGCGTCCCTTGCCGGCTCATCGCCGGTGAAGTTTGGCCTCGGCATCGCCATGTCGGCCTTCAACCACACCCCTTTCGGCTGGGCAACCTGGGCCCTCGACTGGCTCACCCAAAATGTCCTCTTCCATCAGTCGAACTACTCCTCTACCAGCGCCTCGGTCGCCCATTGGGGCAATCCCTCCAGCGGCTGGCAGCGCCAGGCGCCGATGCCCCTCCGGCAGGACGCCTCTAACCGGCTCCAATCCAACCAGCCCCAGGAAACTTATAGCCGTCCAGCCACCGAATATAGCCGCCAGGTATTCGCCCGCCAGCCCGTCAGAAACCCCGAAAACTACGCCGAAAACCGCCCCTACGCAGGCAACCGTCCCCCAGAAAACCCGAACCATGAATACCCCACCCGCGACTACCCCGCGCAGTCCGGCAACTACCTCCGCCCCGCCCTCCCCGAATACAACCGCCCCCAGCCTCTCGGAGCCATGACCGCCAGGGAGCAAGCCTACGCCCGCCCCGGCTATGCCTCCGGCTTCTACGGCGGCTCTCCGCAATACGATTCACGCCGTCCAGCCGCCCCCTACGCCAACCCCCAGCAATCCGGCCGCGGCGCGCCCTCCTACCCGCAACGGCAAGAATTCGCCCAGCGCTCCTATCTCGGCGACCGCTCCTATTCCGGCTACGGCGGCTCGTCTCGTGGCAACCGCGCCTTTGCTGAGTCCAAACCGCCCCACTCCGGCGGCTTCCACCTCTTTGGCGGCGGCCACAACGCCGAGAAATACTATGGCGGCGGACACGCCCCCAGGAACTACGGCGGCGGCAAGAGTTCCAGCAAAGGCCATTCCGGCGGTCACCACGGCGGCGGCCATCGCTTCTAAAGCAACTCCCGCATCCTCGTCTGGTTCGCACTGCTGCCGCGCCCCAACTCGCCCCGGTTTCTTCTCCTCCCAGCGGTCGGCAACCGGCTAGCCGGCCGCTCCGCAGACGCTTGCAGAGAATTACCGCATCCCGGCGCACAATAAAAGAATGAACAACGACCAGAGCCGCCGGCCTTTCCTAATCCCTAATCCCTATTCCCTGCTTCCCCCACCCCCCTATATTTATTTTCAGCACCTTGCGGATAATTCATCCTGCTTGGAATCAATACTTTACAAAGCAACCCACTCGAAATAATACCATCATGTGATACTTTCGGGGCTTTTCTACCGCCAAAAAGCCTCGATTCTCCGCCTAAGAGCCTCCTTTCGCGAAGTTTTCCGCTTTTTTCGTCAAGAATGGCTCTGCCGCGCAACTCCGTCCAAGCCTCCGCTCTCCCCTTGCAATGTGATTCAATGGAACAGATGGCAATTCCCCGGAGATCGACGGTGCGCGGGCGCGCGATTGCGGCGACGCGGAAGGCGCGCGAGTACGCGATGGTTGCGCGGGCGCTGGCATCCACTTCTCATCCGGTGTTGGCGCAGATTATTCCGGCGCGCTTTTGCAACCTGAGCTGCGGCTACTGCAACGAGTACGACAAGGTCTCCGAGCCGGTGCCGCTGGACGAGATGCTCCGCCGCATCGACCACCTCGGGCGGCTGGGGACGGCGATGATCGGCATCAGTGGCGGCGAGCCGCTGACGCATCCGGATCTGGACGCGATTATCCGGCGGATGCGGCAAACAGGAGCGATTGCCGGGATGATCACCAACGGCTACCTGCTGAATGTCGACCGGGTCAAGCGGCTGAACCAGGCTGGCCTCGACCATATGCAAATCAGCATCGACAATCTGGAGCCGGACGAGGTCTCGAAGAAAAGCCTCAAGGTGTTGGACAAGAAGCTGGTGATGCTGGCCGAGTACGCCGAGTTCCACGTCAACATTAACTCAGTCGTCGGCGGGGGCTTCAAAGACCCTAACGACGCGCTGGTGATCGGCCGCCGGGCGCTGGAGCTGGGCTTTGAATCGACGATCGGCATTATCCACGACGGCAGCGGGCAACTGAAGCCGCTCAAGCCGGAGGAGGCCAAGGTCTACTTCGCGATGAGCAATAGGAAGAAGACCAACTACGCGCAGTTCGACAAGTTTCAAGAGGCGATTGCGCAGGGGCGGCCAAACGACTGGCGTTGCCGGGCGGGATCGCGCTACTTGTATATCTGCGAGGACGGGCTGGTTCACTATTGCTCGCAGCAGCGCGGGTATCCGGGCGTGCCGCTGGCCGAGTACACCACGGCGGACGTGAAGCGGGAGTTTTTGACGGCGAAAAGCTGCGCGCCAAATTGCACCATCGGCTGCGTACACCGGATCAGCTACATCGACCACTGGCGGGCGCCGCAGACGAGCACGGTTTCGCCGGGGATGTCTGGCGGCAACTCCGGGGGCGGACACGGAGCCGAGGAGCCGGCGCTGGTGCGGATTCACACCGGGGACTGAGGGCAGGGCGAGGCCTGGACGCGCGGGACAGGCTGAAGGGCTGCGGCGGGAACCGTGCTGGCCGCGCCTTCGTATCTCTTGTTGGACCGTTCCGGAGATTGGACCGCTGTAGGGCAAGCCGGGGCGCGGTGAGGGCTGAATCCATGGCGAAGTTTCTCTTGTTTTGCATTCTTTTGGTGCTCTGCTGGCCGTTGGCGCTGGCTGCCCTGGTGCTGTACCCGCTGGTGTGGCTCGTTCTGCTGCCGTTTCGCGTGGTGGGCATCGCGGTGGGCGGTGTGCTGGAACTGATCGGCGCCATCTTCACGCTTCCGGCGCGGGTGATCCGCGCCATCTGACCTGCGACAGCTTTCCCTGCCGCGCTGGATTCTCTCGACATTGTCTCCGGAAATGCGATAGCGTGAGCCGAGGGCGATGCCAAGGCTCGCGGAATACGTCCAATCGTTTGAGGAGAAAAAGAATGTGCGGAGTTTGGCCGGTTCTGCTGGCCCTCATGCTGCTTGCCGCGCCGGGCAACCTGCGGGCGCAGACCAACGACGACGCCAGCATGAAGAACTCGCGCCAGGCGCGCGCGGCTCTGGACGCGATGGTGCAGGCGCTGGGCGGGCAGGGATGGCTCGACATGAAGAACCAGATGCGGCAAGGGCATGTGGCCGCCTTTGACCACGGCAACCCCGACGCCGGCACCACCGACCTTTGGGAGTATCACGCCTGGCCCGATCGCGACCGCATCGAGATCACCAAGCACCGCGACGTGGTGGAGTTTTACATCGGGCGCGCAGGCTCCGAGGTAACCTACAAGGGCAAGGAGCCGCTGCCCCAGGATCTTGTGGACGACTTCCTGCGCCGCCGCGACCACTCCATCGAGACCGTAGTAAAGGTTTGGCTCAAAGACCCGCGGACGATTCTGGTTTACGAGGGGCAGCGGCTGGCCGAGCGCCACCTGGCCGACCAGGTGACCCTCATCTCCGCCCAGAACGAGTCAGTCACAATCCAGATGGACACGCAGACCCATCTGCCGCTGCGCCGCACCTTCGAGTGGCGCGACCCGGTCTACAAGGACAAAAACCTCGACGTCGAGGAGTACGACGACTACCACACCATCGAGGGAATTCCGACGCCGTTTGCCATCACCCGCTTCAAGAACGGCGAGATGTTCCGGCAATACTTCCTGTCTCATGTGACCTACAACCAGGGATTGCCGGCGGATTTCTGGAGCGTGGACGCGGCCGAGCGGCGCATCAAGAAGTAAAGGCGCGGCGGACTGGCGCCTGTCGAGTATGCGGCGCGGGGCTTTCGATATAATCCAGACGAGCGCTTGAGCAGGCAGGGCAGCCGCTCTCTGGAGCTGAGAATGACGTTTGATATCCAGGAGATCCTGGATTTGCTACCGCACCGCTACCCGTTTCTGCTGATCGACAGAGTGGTCGAATTCGAGCGCGGCAAGCGCCTGGTCGCCATCAAAAATGTGACCATCAACGAGCCTTTCTTTCAGGGGCATTTTCCGGGGTATCCGATCATGCCGGGGGTGCTGGTGATCGAGGCGATGGCCCAGGCCGGCGCCATCATTATGCTCAAAGAAATCCCCGACCGGGAGAAGAAGCTGGCGGTCTTTACCGGCATCGAGCGGGCCAAGTTTCGCCGCCCGGTGACCCCCGGAGACCAGTTGCGCATCGAGGTGGAGGTGCTGGCCTTCAAGAGCCGGCTGGGGCGCATGGAGGCCAAGGCCTTTGTGGACGGCAAGCTGGCCTGCCAGGCGACGCTCACCTGCCAGATCGTACCGAAGGCGCGCGAGGCCGCTCCGACGGCAGCCCAAGAAGCCTCGGCGCAGGCTCCGCTAGAGGCTGCCGAGTGAACATTCATCCCAGCGCTGTGATCGCCGCGGGCGCGGTGGTTCCGGACTCCTGCACGGTGGGGCCGTTTTGCACGATCAGTCCCGATGTGGTGTTGGGCGAGGAGTGCGTTCTCATCTCCCACGTGGTGCTCGACGGCCGCAGCCGCATTGGCGCGCGCAACACCTTTCATCCGTTCTGCGCGGTGGGGGTAGCGCCGCAGGATTTGAAGTATGGCGGCGAGCCGACCGAGCTTGTGATCGGCGACGGCAACACGATTCGCGAGAACGTGACCATCAGCCGGGGCACAGTGGGCGGCGGCGGAGTGACGCGCATCGGGTCGGGTTGTCTATTGATGGCAGGCGTGCATATCGGCCACGACAGCCTGGTAGGCAGCCATTGCATCCTGGCCAACTGCGCCACGCTGGCGGGGCACGTGATCATCGAGGACTACGCGACGGTGGGGGCGTTCTGCCCGGTGCATCAGCATTGCGTTGTGGGCACGTATGCTTTTATCGGCGGCGGGACGATCGTCACGCAGGACGTGCTGCCGTTTTCGAAGACATCCGCGCGGCGTGAGAACAAGGCATTCGGGGTCAACGGCGTGGGACTGGAGCGGCGGGGATTCAGCGCGGAGCGAATCCGGGGCTTGCAGAAGGCCTTCCGGCTGCTGCTGGTCTCGAAGCTGAACACCACGCAGGCTCTCGAAAAGATGCGCGAGCTGGAAGGCGAGGACGTAGCGCTGCTGGCCGCGTTTATCGAGCGCAGCGAGCGTGGGGTGATCAAGTAATGAAGCTCGGCCTCATCGCCGGCAACGGTCGCTTTCCGTTTCTGCTGCTGGATGCGGCGCGGGCGCAGGGACTCGCTGTCGTGGTCGCCGCCATCCGCGAGGAGACTGACCCGGAGATCGACCGGCGCGCGGCCGAGGACGAGTGCATCACTGTCCATTGGCTCTCGCTGGGCGAGCTGTCGCGGCTGATTGAGACCTTCCAAAAAGAGGGCGTTTCAAAAGCCGTGATGGCCGGCCAGGTAAAGCACAAGCAGATATTCTCCAGCATCCGGCCCGATTGGCGGCTGGCCAAGCTGCTGCTCAATCTGCGCACGCGCTCGACCGACATGCTGCTGGGCGCGGTGGCCAAGGTGCTGGGCGACGAGGGGATCGAGCTGATCAGCTCGACCGCGTTTCTGGAGCCGCTGCTGGTCGCCGAAGGTGTGCTCACCAACCGCGCGCCGGACGAGGAAGAGCGCAAGAACATCGAATACGGCCTGAGCGTGGCCCGCGCGGTGGCGGGATTCGACATCGGCCAAACGGTGGTGGTGGCGGCGCAGGCATGCGTGGCCGTCGAGGCCATGGAAGGCACGGATGCCGCCATCGAGCGGGCCGGACGGCTGATGAAGTCGCTCGAAGAAGACGCGGCAAATTCCACTTCGACGCTCGAACGCCGCCTGACCGTCGTCAAGGTGGCCAAGCCCAATCAGGATATGCGCTTTGACGTGCCGGTGGTGGGCATGACGACGGTCGAGGCGATGATTCGCGCTGGCGCAAGTTGCCTCTCGGTCGAGGCGGGCCGCACCCTGCTCTTCGATCGCGAAAAATTGATTGAGCGGTCCAACAAAGAAGGTATTGCCATTGTGGCCGCTCCGGGCGGATACTGATTACCAGCAAGGCTCCCCCTGTTGCTGCTTGCTGTTCTGTGTTCCCTGTGCCTTGGAGGTCTCTCGTGAAGAAGCGAGCTTTCTTTTTTATTGCCGCGATTGTTGTGATCGCGGTTTCCCTGGCCACCGTCCACGCGGCCAATGAAACGCTGCCTGCCGCCGGGCAGGTCGCGCCCACCTTCACCCTCCCTTCGCAGGATGGCTCGCAGATTTCTCTGGCGAGCTTTCGCGGCAAGTGGGTGGTGCTCTACTTCTATCCCAAAGACATGACCTCGGGTTGTACCATCGAGGCGCACAACTTCCAGCGCGACCAGGCCAAGTTCGACGCGGTGAATACGGTGATTCTTGGCGTGAGCGTGGACACGCCCGACAGCCATAAGCAGTTCTGCACCAAGGAAGGGCTGACCTTCCGGCTGCTGGCCGACCCCGAGCACAAGGTCGTGGACGCTTATGGATCGCTGGGCCACTTTGGAACCTGGACTATCGCCAACCGCAACACCTTCCTCATCGACCCCCAAGGGACTATCGCAAAGGTGTGGACCAAGGTGGACCCCTCGGTTCATTCAACAGAAGTGCTGGCCGCCATCACCGCTGCTCAGCTATCCGTCAAGCCTTCCAACCCGGCAGCAACCAAGGAGCAGCCATGACCCCTCGCAGCAAGCCGAATTCCGTCAAGCCGCCCGATGCAACGATGGGCGTCGTCAAGCCGGGCTTTTCCGTGAAGCCGCCCGATGCAACGATGGGCGTCGTCAAGCCGGGCTTCTCCGTGAAGCCTCCGGATGCAAAGCGGGCGCCCGCCAAGTAAGCAAAGGCCCCTGTCTCAAAACCAATACAGCAAGGACAGCCTCACGGACGCGGCAACGGCCTCGCCCTGGGGGGGTGTCCTTGCGTTAGGAGTAAGAGATGCCCACCCAGCTTGCCGAGGACTTCCGCGCCGATTTGAAGTCGATTCACGCCGCGCTGCTTGCGCTTCCGCCCGCGTTGGCCGACACGCCCTGGCGCGATGGCGGATGGACCCGCAAAGAGATTGTCGGGCACCTGCTCGATTCGGCTGCCAACAACCGCCAGCGCTTTGTGCGCGCCGCCGCGGACGGCGCCTATGCCGGACCGCAGTATGCGCAGGATGCGTGGGTGGCCGCGCACGGCTATGCCAGCCAGACCTGGGAGACCTTGCTCGATTGGTGGAAGGTGGAGCACGAGATTCTTGCCGCCGTGGTGGATCGCATCCCAGCCGAGCGGTTCGATACACGCTGCACGGTCGGCGAAGATGAGCCTGTCACGCTGCGCTTTCTCATCGAGGACTATATCAGCCATCAGCGTTGGCATCTGGCGCAGTTGACGGCCCCGGTTGCGGCAAAATAGGCTGCTCGCTTAATTCCAGACGCAAAAAAGCCCGGCGTAAGCCGGGCTCTTTTGCTTGCCTTTACCTTCAGATTGCCTCTGCTACTTGGTTGCCTTTTTCGCAGGGGCCTTCTTTGCGGCTGCCTTCTTCGCAGGTGCCTTCTTGGCAACTGCCTTCTTCGCCGGAGCCTTTTTGGCAACTGCCTTCTTTGCTGCCTTCTTGGCTGGCGCCTTCTTTGCTGCTTTCTTAACGGCCAACTTTTTACCTCGTTTGGTGGTTTTGCTGACGCTCTTGCCGGCCGCGGCCTTCTTGGCCTTGGCCTTTCCGCCCTTCGCGCCAGTGTTACTCTTCTTTGCGGCGGACTTTTTTGCGGCCTTTTTGGCCACAACCTTTTTCCCGGCTGCTTTCTTCGCCGCGGCTTTCTTGGCGGGCGCCTTCTTGGCTACAGCTTTCTTGGCAGGCGCCTTCTTCGCCGCGGCTTTCTTTGCGGGAGATTTTTTCTTCGCGGCCTTCTTGCCAGCCGGCTTCGATGCGGGTGCATCCACGATCACGATGATTGTCTCTTCAGCTACTCCCTCGTCGTCGTCCGAGGAGGTGAGCACACTGGAGGTTTCAACCTCTTCGTCCTCTTCGAAGCCGCCGTGGCCGGACCCAAACTCTGCCGGCTTGACATTCGCTTCGCCGTCGCTCATTGCGCACATCCTGAACACATCATCCATCCCATTGCCTCCAGCGGCTTGCCGCTGCGCTTGTTTGCGTTTCTCTTTTCGCGCGGCGGAAGAACATGGTCCACCCGCGCAAGACATCTTAGCAATAGCATGTACGCAGAGACCTGCGATTGACAAGTGCGTAACGTGGTACTAATCACATTTATTTCGCCGCGTGAGTTGTGGAGTGAGCGCCGCGGCTTCGCGCGCGCGATCTTTTTGCGCTTGTTGGCGCGCTCTTCTTCGCCGCCGATGCGGCTTGCTTATGCGCAGTGCTTGCGCCGGAACCCTTTGCCTGCGCGGCTTGCGGCTCATGCGCGCCAGTTGTCGATGCATATCGATGACTGCGCGATGCGGTGCCCGGCGCGCTCACAGGCTCGGCAACATGCAGCCGCTGTCCCGGCTGCACCTTGATGCCGGCGATCTTGTTCCAGCGGCGCAAATCGCTCAACGACACGCCGAAGCGATCAGAGATGGTCACCAGCGTCTCGCCCTTGCGCACAGTGTAGAGGCGCGTGTGCGCGGCCGGCTCGGCAGCTGGAGGCGCGGGCACAAGCAGCGCTTCGATTCCCTCTACGCCTTCGCTCGGGCGCAGTCGATTGGCAGCCGCAAGTTCCGGCACAGTGACGCGATACTCGCGCGCCACCGAGGCCAGCGTGTCTTCGTGCGCAACCGGATGGTAGCGCCATGCATTGCGTTTGGCCTCTGGAATCGCGGCGATGCGCTGCTCATAGAGCGCCGCGGTGCCGGCCGGCAGATGCAGATCGAAGGAGGCATTGGGCGGAGTCACTGTGCGCAGCAAGCTGGGATTCAACGCCGTCAACTCATCCACGGGCGCGCCCGTCAGATCCGATACCAGCCGCAGGTTCACCGAGTAGTTGAGGTTGACCGTGTCGGTGAGCACCGGCGGGTCGAGCGTGACATCGTCGAAGCCGTACTGCGCGGGATTGTTGGCGATGATGATCGCGGCCAGAATCTCCGGCACGTAGTTGGCAGTCTCTTTGGGCAGGTCGTTGCGCCTGTACAACTCCCAGAAATCGGCGTAGCCGGTCTTCTCGACGGCGCGCTGCACGTTGCCCGCGCCCCAGTCGTAGCCGGCCATGGACAGATACCAATCGCCCATCTGATCGTAGATGAATTTCATGTAGCGGGCGTAGGCGCGCGTGGATTTTTCCGGATCGAATCGCTCGTCGATATAGGCATTGCGGGCCAGGCCGTAGTTGCCGCGCGGCATGAACTGCCACATGCCGCCCGCGTGCGAGCGCGGATTGAGCGCGCGCGGATTGAAGCCCGACTCGGCCACCGCGAGATAGATCAAATCCTGCGGCACACCCTCTTCGGCCATCACCCGCTGGATCATCGCCTTGTACCGTCCGGCGCGCTGGAACGAATGTTCAAGCGTGTTGTGGCCCTTCTTCGTGTTGGCGAAAAAGTTGATGTAGGTGGCCACATAGTCGTTCACCACCAGCGGCAGGTCGGACTTGGTGGTGGCCAGATCGGCGGTGGCCTTGGCCACAATGACGGGCTGGACCTCGAAGGTTACGTCGCTGGCCGCCTCGGCAGGCGTGGGCTCCTCCTTGGGAACGAAGCCGTTGCCCTGCTTGAGCGCCTCCATCTCCAGCGCGTTCACGCCGTCCACGATGCGGTCGAACTCGTCCTGCAAATCGGCATCGGCCTTGATGTCGATGCCGCTGGCCAGCATCAGGTCAACGGCGCGATCGAATTCCTGCTTGGCCTCGATCAATCTTCCCTTGCGATAGTCGGCCTCGCCCTGGTCATAGGCATCGTCCACTTGCTTGATGAGCACTTTGACGCGCTGCTGCTCGACGGTGAGCGGCGGAGGCGATGGAGGAGCGGCAACAGGCGGCGGCACGGGCGCCGGCAGCGGGGGCGCGGTGGCTTGCGCAACCGGAGTGCTCGGAGCGCGCGGGGGCGCAGTGGGATCGCAGCCTGCCAGCGAGATGGCCAGGACGGCGCAGCCGAGAAATCGGTAGGGAATTCTGCCCATAAGCATGAGAGATGCTGTTGCCCGGCCGCCGAAGAAGCGCGAAAGCCGCTCCGCCCGCCGAAGGCGGCCTATCCTCGGAAGAAGCTATGTAGATGATAAGCTATGCCATGGAGGCGGCCTCCCAGGGATCAGAATCGAGACCTGCGCCCCCCGCCCAACGGGCCACATTGTTGTAGACTGATTGCGCATCCAATTTGAGGCGAATCTCTCGGATGAATCGGTTAGCTCATCTGCTCCAGCAAGGAGACCTATGACCGCGCGATCACGTTTTGCCCTCAGTCGGCTCGCAATCCCCACCCTCTGCGCGTTCCTACTCAGCGTGACACTCCCGGCGGCAGCTAAGAAGGATTGGCAATCCGACTTCCATCAATGGGTGCTTTCGAGCCAAACCAACCCAAGCTGCAAGATTCTCTACACAACCGGCATCTACCGCCCGGATTTAGGCGACAAACCACAATGGGGTTTCATGAGCGAAAAGATGTTCCGGTGGTTTTCGACAGAGGGCGTGAAGCTCGCCCCCTCAGTCTGCCCAGCTACCCAAAAAAACATGGACAAGGTGAAGTACCGCGTGCTGATTTCCGAGACTCCCATGAAGACCGTTAGCCAAACCACCCACGGTTCGGAAACTCGCACGACCACCGAGCCATTCAGCGCCGACGTTTCTTCTCATACCACCTATTCCGACGGCAGCACCGCGAACGGCACCGCGACGGTCCAAGGTCAGCAAACCTCAACCATCGTCGTCCCAACCGAGACAACCGTTTCACAATCCTCGGTTGCCTTGTACATGTACGCCTATCGCGTTAATGGAAACCAACTGGAATTGATTGCTACCGATAACGTCGTTTTTATCCGTGTTGCGGCCAGCGGGTCTGGCGATGATGCCTCAGCAGCGGAACTGGGTGCTGGAATTGGCAATCTGATAAGAGCGTCTGGGGATCGGCACCGGGCGGACAAGCTATTTGAGGAAGCCTTGAAGGCTATCCGCGCAGATTCTCAGGACAATGCGGCCAAGACGGATGCAATGCCCGAAACAATGTCGCAAGTTGCCGTCCCGGTAGCTACGGCTGTGCCGTCCGCTGCGCCAGTTCGTGACCAAGCCCCGGTGAGCGTCGACGCCCCTGAGTCGGCCCAAAGTGTCGCCACGCTCAAAGAGCAAGCTGCCGGCGGGGATGCAAATGCACAGTGGAGTCTATACCTGAAGTACGCGAATAAGGAGGGCGCACTTCATGACAACGCACAAGCCCTGGCATGGCTTCGCAAGGCCGCGGAAAGTGGCAACTCGTCAGCCCAATGTGAACTGGGTGCAATGTACCAACTCGGCCAAGGTGCATCGCAGGATTATGTGCAAGCGTCTGTCTGGTTTCGCAAGGCCGCCGAGCAAGGAGATGTAGATTCGCAAAAGTTTCTGGCCGATTTGTATGCGGACGGCCACGGCGTGCCACAGGACTACGCGGAAGCCTATTTTTGGCTCGATCTTGCTGCTGCTGGCAAAGACACTGGACCAAATTCGGAAGATACCGCCAAAACCCGAGACGCAGTGGCTTCACATCTCACCAGCGCGGTCTTGCTACAAACCCAGGAGCGGGCGCGGAAATGGTTTGAAGAACACCCCACAAAGCCGTGAGATCACTGCTGTCCGGTTTAATTTAGTTTTGTAGCCGTCAAGCTTATTGACATGTGCGGTTTACAGCGGTTTATGGGTGTCCACGATTTGAATTGTGTGTGGCTCATTTGCGATGCTTTCGGGA
>JBEKPI010000010.1:0-37751 GCA_049520855.1 Occallatibacter sp. | reverse complement strand
CCAAGGTCTCCATGCGCCTGGTTCCGGGCATGACTCCGGCCAGAACCTTTGCCCTCTACAAGTCTTACGTCGAAAAGATCGCCCCGGCCGGCGTCAGCGTCGAGGTGCGTCTGATTCACTCCGGCGACCCCTGCCTGATCCGCGTCGATAACCCCTACATCCAGGCGGCCACGCGGGCGCTCAAGGAGGTCTGGGGCAAGGAGACTGTCTTCATCCGCTCCGGCGGCTCCATCCCCATCGTCGGCGATTTCGACCGCCATCTGGGCATCCCCAGCGTGATGATGGGCTTCGGCCTGCCCGACGACAACATCCACGCGCCCAACGAAAAGTTCAACCTGAAAAACTTCGAGCTGGGGATTGAGTCGATTGTGCGTTTCCTGGAAGAAGCCGGACGCTGACTAAGAGCACCCAGGTGGGGATTTTCAGACCTGGGAAACCACGAACCCCGACCCGCCGGCTTGCGAGCGCTGTCAATGGTCCGGCTTTACGCGGCGACTGCCGGGGCCAGGCGGCGGACGGTCAGGACGGTGATGTCGTCTTCCTGACCGAATTCCTTGGCGGCGTCGGCGATGTAGAAGGCGGTCTGGTTGCTCAGGTTGTGGACGCGGTCGAAGCCGAAGAGTTCGCCGGAGGGGCGGCGGGCTTCGACGACTCCGTCGGACATGAGCAGGATGCGGTCGCCGGGATGCAGATAGAGCTGGACCTCGTCGTAGCTGACTTCGGCGAGAACGCCCAGGGGCAGTCCGCCGGGCAGAGCGATCTCCTGGCTGTTGAGGTAGGGCGGCAGGTGGCCGGCGTTGGCGATGACCAGTTCGCCATTGGGGCCAAACCAGGCGGCCTGGCAGGTGGTGAAGCTGTCGCTGCCGACGAGTACACGATTGAGCGACGCGAGAATTTTGGCGGGGCTGCGCTCGGGCGTGCCGCGCAAGGCGCCCATGAGCATGGAGACGTTCATGGCTGCCTTGAGGCCCTTGCCGGCGACGTCGCCGATGATCACGTGGAGGCCGCCGTCGCTGGTGGATTGAACGTGATAGAAGTCGCCGCCGACTTCGTTGGCGGGGCTGTAGATCGAGACCACCTCGAAGCCGGGAGTAACGAGCCTTTCCTGGGGAATCATCAGTTCCTGCACGCTGCGGGCGGCGGCCAGTTCGCTGGAGGCGCGTTCCTGATCGCGCTGTACGCGCAGGAAACGGACGAAGACGATGAGAACGATGGCCAGGATGCCGGTGAAATCGGCAATGGAGGCAAAGTGTATGGGAATGGGTCCGGCCTGGAGGGTGAGAGGCGATTGATAGGAGTGTCCGCCCCAATCGCTCATGCTGGCCGAGAGGATAAGTTCGAGGATGCCGCCGAGGCTCAAGATGAGCGGAAGCAGCAAGAGGCCGGCCTCGAAGTTGCGGCGCAGCGTGGCCGCGATCAGGGTGGCGAAGACAAACAGGAACCATCCCATCAACCACAAAATGCTAACGATACCGACAAGAACAAGCGCAAAGCCGATGACTTGCTGGCTAACGATGTGCGAGCCGTGGCCGAGCATAAGCAATCCGGGGCCGACCCCCGCGAGGAGCGGAGCGGCATAGCGCAGCAGACGGATATACCAGCGGCGGCGCAGAGAGAGGAAGGCGACCAGGAACTCGAAGTAGAGATAGGCAGAGATCAGCAGCAACTGGAGAGAGAGAGAGCCGTAGAAGAGCTGATCCATGCGGGCGGAGCTTCCGGCCAGCTCGACAAAGCCGATGGGGGCCTGAAGAAGCTCGTACAAAGCCAGCCAGAGATACTCGGTGTGTCCTCTCTGCGAAAAATAGAGGGCCAGCAGAAAGATGCCAAGAACGGCGAGCAGGATGGAATAGACCAGCCGGGGCAGGCGCTCGAAGAGAGTATGGAAGGACCAGAGCTCCAGGGAGCGCTCCAGGTCTTCGCGGTTGCCGAGGCGCAGCGTGCGGGTGCCGAAGAAGCTGGTATAGGCGCCAATGCCGAAGGGAATGTAAAGGGTGCGCACCGCCAAGGTGAGAGTGGTGTCGGAGGGGGCGAGCTTCAAGTCGTAGATGCGCGAGATTTCTTGATAATAATCGGGATTGTCGGGGTGCGGCCCCTCGGGCTGAATCAGCTTGCCGTTGGCAAAGACATCGACCTGTCCCATGGAGCCGAAGCCATTAGAGGTGGTCTGGGAGACGGGCAATTCGAGCAGCAAGACCAGGGGGCCGTGATGAGGGGGGAGTTTGACGTGGAGGCGAAACCAGGCGAAGGGCTTCTGGGAGCCGTTCCTGCCGCCAGTAGGGTTGGGATGGCCTGCGGATGAGTCGTCCTCATTCACTATTGCTCCCCCAACAACAACATGAACAGCATGGTCGGAATTGCCCGCGGATGAGTCGTCCTCATTCACGTCGGCGAAGGAGGGTTGCGCATCGCGGATGGCCCAGGCTGAGTCGTCGAAGTCGGGGTTGGCGGCGGCGGGGTTGGCGGTGATGGCGACGCGCCAGCCCTTGTCGAGCAGCAGCGGGGAACCCAGGCTAGTGGCGTCTACGACGGCCTCCTGAGGTTTCGCCGGGACGAGTTGCTGGGGAGCATGGGGCCGCGCAAGATCTGCCGGCGAGGGATGCGAAGGCGGTTGCTGGGCGGCCAACCGCATCGCTCCGCATACGGCCAAGGCTGCGATCCCCAGGATGGTTCGACGCACGGCGTTACCCCTTAATGCTCTGTGCTTTCCACTTTAATTCAGAGAGGCACGGGTTCCAAGGGGATCGGAAGGCATTCGGCCGTCGCAAAATCGACCCCGTTTCACGCATTTCAGCAGGGAAGCCGAGCCGCAGCGGAAAATCTTCTTCTTGGCTGTTGCCAAACGTGGTGGCATTGGCGTCTAAATAGTGGAGCGGCGTGGCCCGATTCCCAGGGTGGTGGCGCTCAAGCCCGCTGTACCCTAAGGAATCGCGCCGGAGGTTAGGTCATGAGGACGGTTCAAAGAGCTTCCAAGGCACTGGTTTTGGCGGGATTTGTGCTGGCCGCGATGGTCTGGGCGCAATCCACTCCATCGAGCACGTCCCCGTCGAGTTCGGATCCATCGAACACACCCGCAGCGAGTTCGGGTTCTGCGCCGACAGCCCAGCCGGCGCCGGGAACGACTCCGGTGGGAGGCGACACCGCAGCCACAGCGCCTGCCGCAACCAAGCCCCCCGCGACTGATTCCAAAGACAAGCCCGCGCCAGGAACGACGCCGGTGGGAGGCGACACCCCGGCCACGGTTAGCGCCACTACCGTCAATCCCGACAAAGTGATCGAGCCGGGCAGCCAGAAGATCAACGTGAAGGCGGGATCGATCGACGACGTGAGCGCCGTTGGCAATCGCGACATCGGCGCCCGCGGGGTAGGGAACTGGTACTCGACCGACTCCGAGATCAAGATGGGCAAGTCGTATGCCATGGATATCGAGAAGAGCACCCGGTTCATCACCGATCCGGTGGTGACCGAATACGTGAACCGCATCGGCCAGAACATCGTCAAGAACTCCGACTGCAAGGTGCCGTTCACCATCAAGGTGATCGATTCGGATGAGATCAATGCGTTTGCGCTTCCCGGAGGCTTCTTTTACGTCAACTCCGGCCTGATTTTGAACGCCGACGAAGAGGCGGAGCTGGCCGGAGTAATGGCCCACGAGACCGCTCACGTGTGCGCACATCATGCGGCCCGCGAGATGACCCGGTTGAACTATGCGCAGCTCAGCATGATCCCGGTGATGATCTTTGTCCCCGGCTGGACCGGCTACGGCATCTACGAGGCATCGAGCATCGCCATCCCCATCACCTTTATGAAGTTCTCGCGCGAGTTTGAGGCGCAGGCGGACTATCTGGGCGTGCAATACATGTACCGCGCCGGATACGACCCGCAGGCCTTCATCAGCTTCTTCGAGAAGGTGCAGGCGCTGGAAAAGCGCAAGCCCGGCGCGGTCGCCAAGGTCTTTGCCGACCACCCGCAGACCCCCGACCGCATTCTGCACTCGCAGGAGGAGATTGCCCGCATACTGCCTCCGCGGGACGAGTACACGGTGACCACCTCGGAGTTTGACGACGTGAAGGCGCGGCTGGCTCGCATCGAGAACAAACGCCGCCTGACCGCCACCAAGGACGGCAACAAGCCGTCGCTGCGCCGGTCCAACACCGGAAGCAGCGACCCGGCCAACCCATCGAGCACAACGGACCCCGGCAGCACCTCGAGCGACGACGACAAGCCCACGCTGCATCGCCGCGACGACCAGAACTAGAGCAGAAGCGCACCATCCGTCGTAACAGCGCTACCGCTTGTGGCAGGCTGGAGCTATGGCGCGACCGGCTGTGTTTTCTGGGAAAACCTGCCTGCTGGCTTTGCCGGAACGGGAAACGAAACTCCGTGAATATCCTGCGACTGCCTGAGAATCCTTGAAAGTTCGGGTGAAACCGCGCTGTATACTAAAGTACCGGCATCTGTGCCGGAATCTTGTCTGGGGCAGCCCTGCCTTCAGGAGGCAATCATGCGCAGCGCCGCACTTCGTTCCAACCTGCTGGTACCCGAGGTGCGCGAAGTCATGGACATTCGCCAGGCCTCGGACTATCTTGGCATCTCGTCCGACACGCTCTATAAATATGCGTCGGAGGGTTTCGTGCCCGCCTTCAAGCTGGGCAACCGCTGGCGCTTCAAGCGCTCCCGCCTGGACGAGTGGATGGACCGGCAATCCGACATTCATGCCGCCGATCACGATCTCAACCCGGAGCAGAAGAAGCCGGTACGAGCAGCGTTATAGAAGCAGTTGTCAGTTTTCAGAGGTCAGCTGTTAGTGCGGCGTTCCCGTTGAAGACAGCCCGACTTAGAATCCACAATACTGATAAAATGAAGTGAGAGGGGAACAATATGGCCGTTGGAACCGCTCCCGTCATCACTCTCTCTCCGGCAGAGTTGGATGAGCGTCGTCTTGCTGTCGAAAACGCCATTGGGACCTTGCGAATCGAAGGCATGGAACTCGATGCGATACCCAATCGCATTCTTGAGCAATACGCTCAGGGCGAGATTCCTCTGGAGGAGATGAGCCGCCTCATCCACGAGTACACCGCGACGATCGTCTGAAATCCAATGTCCATTGATCCTCCAGGAATTGACCCGCACTTCGATTACCTGCACGGGGTTCTGAGGAATATTCCTGGCTACGCGACCCAAGTAACACTCGACAGGTTCGAAGCGGCCGAAACGGCCGAAGCGATTGTCAGATTGCGGGTGAATCCAATCAAAGGTGCTTTCGACACATCCCATCTCAAAGAGATTCACCTCCGCATTTTCAGGAACGTATATCCCTGGGCAGGAGAGTTCCGCCAGGTCAATCTGCATCGCTCAGGGTCTTACTACTTTGCCGTCGTTCAGTTCATGGAACAGAACCTCAAGAGCACACTCGCAAAGCTGGCTGCCGAAGACCATCTGAAATGCCTGGATGCCGATGCTTTTGCCGGCCGCGCGGCCTACTATCTCGGCGAATTGAACGCTATCCATCCCTTTCGTGAAGGCAACGGACGAACGCAACGCGAATTCATCTGGCAGCTTGCCGCTGAAGCCGGTCATCGCATCAACTGGAATCGCGTGACTCGCGAACAGATGTACAGCGCGTCCATCGAAAGCCACAGACACGGCAACAATGCGTCCTTTGCCGAAGTAATTCGCTCCGCCATTGGGCCGGTACGCGTACCGTGATCTCTGGCCCCCGATCCCTGTTATCCTCAGCAAGTGGACCACTTTCGCCGCATAAGGATCAGAAGACGTGGCAGAATCAAAGACGCACAAGGTAACGCTGATTCCGGGCGATGGCATCGGGCCGGAGGTGACGCAGGCCGTGGTCCGCATCCTCGAGGCCACGGGCGTCAAGTTTGAGTGGGAGCGGTTTGCCGCTGGCGCCGAGGCCTTTGAGATATTCGGCGAATATATTCCCGCGTCCCTCTGCGAGTCGATCGAGCGCAACGGCGTGGCGCTGAAGGGTCCGGTCACCACGCCCATCGGCGGCGGCTTCAAGAGCATCAATGTCACGCTGCGCAAGAGGTTCGACCTCTTTGCCAACTTCCGGCCTGTCAAAAACCTTCCCGGCCTGGAGACAAAATGGCCCGGTGTGGACCTGATCATCGTGCGCGAAAACACCGAGGGCGAGTACGTCGGCCTGGAGCACGAGGTCGTCCCCGGCGTGGTCGAGAGCATCAAAGTCATTACCGAAAAAGGCTCGACGCGCATCGCCAAATTCGCCTTCGAGTACGCGCGCAAGCAAGGCCGCAAGAAGATCCATTCGGTTCACAAGGCCAACATCATGAAGCTGTCGGACGGGCTGTTTCTGCGCTGCGCGCGCAAGGTGGCCGAGGGCTTTCCCGATGTGGCCTATGCCGAACACCTGATCGACAACACCTGCATGCAGTTGGTGATGAATCCCTGGCAGTACGACACGCTGCTGCTGGAAAACCTCTACGGCGACATCGTGAGCGATCTCTGCGCGGGGCTGGTGGGAGGCCTGGGCCTGGTGCCCGGAGCGAATCTGGGCTTGAATTGCGCCATCTTCGAGGCGGTGCATGGCTCGGCCCCGGACATTGCCGGCAAGGACGTGGCCAACCCCACGGCGCTGTTGCAATCGGCAGTGCTGATGCTGCGCCATCTGGACGAGCAAGCCGCTGCGGATCAGGTGCAGCGGGCGCTGGAGACGGTCTACGCCGAGCGCAAAGCGCTCACCCGCGACGTGGGCGGCACGGCCGGCACCAGCCAGTTTGCCGACGCCGTGCTGGCGGCGATGGGGTAGTGCTCCGCGGCCTTCTTCTCGGTGTGAGAGCAATGCGATTGCAATGAAGATCCCTGATCCCCGTTCTCCGCCCCCTGTTATCCTTACCCCGTGGACCACTTTCGCCGCATCGGGCAACTGCGCCGCCGCATGACCAAAGCCGGGCTTCATGGGCTGCTGGTCACCCATCTTCCCGATCTCCGCTATCTCTCTGGATTCACAGGCTCGAGCGCGGCTCTGGCCATCACGCGCCGGACGGCCCGGCTGTTCACCGATGGCCGCTACATAGCCCAGGCAGCCGAAGAGGTCTCCGCCGCGCAGGTGGAGATTGTGAAGAGTTCTCCGACGGTGGCCGCCGTCGAGTGGCTGGCGGCGCAGCCGGGCGTCGAGTTTGCCGGCTTCGACCCTGCGCAAACCACAGTCGCCTCGCTGGCTCGCTGGAGGGCCGCTCTGCCGGCACGGCTTCGCCGCGGCTTTCTCTCCCCGTTGGCCGCGCCGCTGGTCGAGCCTCTGCGCTGGGTCAAAGACGAGGATGAACTGGCGCTGATGATCGAGGCGGCGCTGACCGGCTGCAAGCTCTTCGAGCAGATTCTGGGCTTCATCCGGCCCGGCCTCAAGGAGTTTGAAGTGGCTGCGGAGCTGGAGCACCAGGCCCGCCTGCTGGGAGCCGAGGGGATGTCGTTTCCGACCATCGTGGCTTCAGGGATTCGCTCGGCGCTGCCCCACGGACACGCCACCGCTTCCAAGCTCCCCCGCAAAGGCTTCGTGACGCTTGACTTCGGTATAATTCTCAAGGGTTACTGTTCGGACATGACCCGAACCGTACATTTGGGCAAGCCGTCGGCCAACGAACGCGCCGTCTATGAGTCGGTGCTGGAGGCTCAGGAGGCCGGCGTCAACGCGGTGGCCGCGGGCATAAGCTGCGCCGAGGTCGATGAGGCAGCGCGCGGCGTGCTGCGCAAGGCAGGTTTGGCGGAGGCATTTTCCCACTCCACCGGCCATGGACTCGGCCTGGAGATTCACGAATCGCCGCGCATTGGCGCGGAACAGGCAACCCGCCTGCTGGCCGGCATGGTGATCACGATCGAGCCGGGGGTTTATCTGGCCGGCCAATTTGGTATTCGCATTGAGGATATGGTGGCTGTAACCCGTACCGGAGGCCAGGTGCTTACCCCAGCGCCTAAAGCCCTGATTGAACTCTGATCTAGCCCACCCCGCTTAGGCGCGGGAGAGTCAAGGAACGAATGAAACCACAGGATATCGAGGATCTGAAGCAACTGATTGAATTCCTGAAGGAATATCAGGTTGCCGAGTTCGATCTGGATCGGGGCGACCTGAAGATCCGGCTCAAATTCAACCAGGCCGAGGCCCCGCCGGCGGGATTGGCGGATTTGGCGCGCCTGCTCAGTTCGGCTCCGCCCGCCATGGCGCAGGCGGCTACAGCGGCAACGCATCCAGCGGCCTCGGCGGCTCCAGCGGCTGCGGACCCCGACGCCGGCCTGCATGTGGTGAAAGCGCCTCTGGTCGGCACCTTTTATGGCTCGCCGTCGCCCGGCGCGGCGCAGTTCGTCTCGCCCGGCGATCAGGTTGCCAAGGGGCAGGTCATCGGCATCGTCGAGGCCATGAAGCTGATGAACGAGATCGAGTCCGACGCCGCCGGCGAGATCGTCAAATGCCTTGTTTCCAACGGCCAGCCCATCGAGTATGGGCAGCCCCTCTTTTCCATCCGGTTGAGTTAAGAAAAGCAGTGGAGTTGGTTCGGTTAGCGGGGTTAGCGGAGCTAGCAAAGCAGACTAACTCCGCGAACACCGCTAGCACCGCTCAAAGGTCATACATGATTCATAAAGTCCTGGTTGCCAATCGCGGCGAGATTGCCCTGCGCGTGCTGAACGCCTGCCGGGAACTCGGCATACGCACGGTCGCGGTCTACAGCGAGGCCGACCGCAACTCGCTGCATGTCCGCTTTGCCGACGAGGCGATCTGCATCGGGCCGCCGCGGCTCGCCGAGAGCTATCTGAATGTGCCGGCCGTCATCTCCGCCGCCGAAATCGCCGACGTGGACGCGATTCATCCCGGCTACGGCCTGCTCAGCGAGAACGCCAACTTCGCCGAGGTCTGCCGCGCCTCCAACATCAAATTCATCGGCCCGCCGCCCGAGGTCACCCGCCTGATGGGCGAAAAGGATAAGGCGCGCCAGGCGATGAAGCAGGCTAAGGTGCCGATCCTGCCCGGCTCCGATGGCGTGGTCGCCACGGCGGAAGAGGCGCAGGAATGGGCTGGCAAAGTGGGCTATCCGGTCATTCTCAAGGCCAAGGCAGGCGGCGGCGGGCGCGGCATGAGAATCGTGCGCACCGCCGAGGAGCTGCCCAATCTCTTTCATGCGGCTTACAGCGAGGCAGCCAATGCCTTCGGCAACGGCGAGCTCTACATGGAAAAGTTCATCGAGAATCCGCGCCACATCGAGTTTCAGGTGCTGGCCGACGAGCACGGCAATGTCCGGACGCTCTTTGAGCGCGAGTGTTCGATCCAGCGCCGCCATCAAAAGCTCATCGAAGAGGCGCCCAGCTTGCAGGTGACGCCCAAGATGCGCGAGGAGATCGGCAAGACGCTGTGCCGTTGCCTCACAGAGATCGGCTACCAGAACGCCGGGACGGTTGAGTTTCTGATGGACGAGGACGGCCAGCTCTACTTCATCGAGATGAATACTCGCATCCAGGTGGAGCACCCCATTACCGAGGCCATCACCGGCGTGGACCTGGTGCGGGCGCAGTTGCTGATCGCATCGGGCGAACGGCTGGACGCGATTTTGCCGGCGAAGCTCGAAATCCGCGGCCACGCGATTGAGTGCCGCATCAATGCCGAGCACCCGGAGAAGTTCACCCCCTCGGCGGGGCGCATCACGGCTTTCAACGTGCCCGGCGGCAACGGCGTCCGCGTGGATACGGCGCAGTACGCCGAGGGTGTCGTTCCGCCCTACTACGATTCGCTGATTGCCAAGCTGATTGTGCATGGCCGCGACCGCGCCGAGGCAATTGCCAAGATGGAGCGCGCGCTGAGCCAGTTTGTCGTGCAGGGAGTTGAGACCTCGATCCCTCTGCACCAGGCGATTTTTGCCGACGCCGGCTTCCGCGCCGGCGAGTTTGACACCAAATTCATGGAGCAGTTTCTGGCCCGCCGAAGCTGAGAAAACTCGGATTTGCCCGCCCTTCCCTCGCCGACTCGGAGATTCCGTCCGTTTTTTCCTCTGTTGATGAAGTTTTCCTGAGAAAATTGCTTTACCGTATCGCAGTTCTCTTATATGGTTACTTTCGATAGGAGGCAAGCACGATGGTTGATGGTTTGAATCTACCGCAGGTGATTACCGCCATAGGAGGCCTGGGAACGGCGGCCTTCGGTCTTTTGGAGGCGGCCAAGCCGGCATTTCCGGCCATCAACCGGATGGGGTTGCAGCACATCCACGAAGTGGTTTCCGATCTGACGCCCGAAGGAGCCGGCACGGGCAGCCCCCTGAATGCATTGCCCCAGGCCAACATCCTTCAGTCGCTGGAGGCCAACTGGGTGAACGGCGTCGATCTGGCCAGCCAGAAGGCCATTGCCAAGTCGCTCATCAAGCTGCACCTGAGCGCGGGCAACGCAACCGCTGTCGCCCTCAAGACCAGCATCGATCCGGCCCTGCTCACCACCATTGCCGGCAGTCTCGCCACGGGAACGGCACTTTCGCAGTCGCAGGGCGATGCCTACTCCCGCTTTGACCTGATCGTGACCGCTCTGCTCGATGAGGCCTATCAGTTGTCCGACCAGGTCTACCGCAACTGGACGCGCGGGCTCGCCGCTCTTATCGCGGTGCTGCTCGCCGTAGCCGGCAGTTGGAGCCTGTACGGAGCGGATTTCTGGTCGCCGAAGCAAGTGGCCCTCGCGGTCCTGGTTGGCCTGCTGGCCACGCCGCTGGCGCCCATCGCCAAGGATTTGTCGAGCGCCCTGGCCACGGCTGTGAATACCATGCAACTGGTGAAGAAGTAGGCCCCCATGACGCAATTTATCGATTGCCGCATCCAGCCGGTCGGCGGAGGCTTGGCTACCGCCGTCAGCGTCTGCCAGGGCACGAATATCGGCAACTACACGGGCCTGAACCTCGGCGACTTGCAGAAGTCGATTCAGGGCCGACACGTGCTGATCGCCACCCACGGCTTCAACGTGAATCGCTCCGATGGCATTAACTGCCTGTCAAACTGGGAGAGCCTCTTGCAGCCGCATCCGTTTCCCGGCTTTGTCGGCTTGCTCTGGCCGGGCGATTCGATATGGGCGCATGGGCTCGACTACCCTGATGAGCCGAAGATCGCCGACGAGGCCGGCAGCCTGCTCGCTGAGTTTATCGACGCCAGCTTTCAGCAGGCCGCCAGCCTCTGGTTTGCCTCGCACAGCCTGGGTGCGCGGGTGATCCTGGCGACCATCTCCAATTTGAATCTGCCCGTGCGCGGCGTGACCATCATGGCCGGCGCCATCGACGACAACTGCCTGACGACGGAGTTCCAGGCCGTGGCGGCGAAGATCGGAACGATCAACATACTCGCATCCAAAGAGGACGAGGTGCTGTCGCTGTGCTTCCCGCTGGGCAACTTCTTCGCCGGCATTTTGGCCGCCGGGCATCCGTGGTGGCGCGCGGCCCTGGGACACACCGGCCCCGCGCAGCCCTGGCCGGCGAACTTCAAAGCGCCCTTCGAGATTCCCGACCTCTGGGAATTCGAGCACGGAAACTACCTGCAAATCGATCAGCCGCCACATCCCGATCTGTCTCTGCCCGTTGATGTTCCGCCGCAGGGTACGCCGCCGCCGCCGGGCAACGGCTGGCAAGAGGCATTCTCATCGGCCTTCGCCTCGACGCGCTTCCGCTAGGACTATAGACTGCTTACGGCAACGGATTGAGCTGCAATCCCACAGCTTCGGCCGTCTTTCTCTGTCGCAGGTCGAAGCTGAAGAAGCCGGTTGCGCCAAGCTCCACCGCGGCTGCCACATGCAGCAGGTCCGCGGTGCGCGTCCCGAGCTTTGCGGTCAGGTTGCGAGACAGTTGGCGGGCGCGCTCGAATGAAGGCTCCGGAAGAGTCCGCAACTGATAGACCCCGGCGCGTTGATCTCTTGCGAAATCGTTCAAAGAAGTCTCCGCTTGCAGGCTTGAGATCTCTTTTATAAATACGCGCAATCCCAGTGCGTTGACCACTTCCAACTCAACCAGTGAAGTGATCAGCCGCGTGTCCTGAGCTGATTGCAATATTGCCGTGGCAGCCGCCGTGTTCGCGTCCAGGGTGTAAAGCGAAACAACCAGACTGGTGTCGAGGTAAATCAATACCGGTCCCGATCCATGCCAACGATCTCGGCGCCGCTCACCTTTAAGCACTCGTTTCCATAAATGCTCTGCAACCTACCGACGAAATCAGGCAGAGTTGGATTAGTGGTTGGCTCGGGCACGAGGCGGGCAATCGGCCGGCGGCGCTTCGTGATTTGGACGTCTTCGCCCTCAAGCAGAATGCGCTCAATCGACTTGAAGTCATAGCGTAGATCGCGGACAGAAACAGTTCTCATGTGATACATATTAGCATCACATTGAGATAGATCGGCAGGTTTTTGCGTTCCGAAGCGATTTATCCCAGGGGGAAGGATATGCTATCGCTTTTTCTTCGCTTTTTAATCGATGCTGTTGTATGCTGAATTCGCAACACAGGAGGTTGCACGCATGGACTTTCAACAGGAACTCATTTCCGAATACGACCGTGAGGTCGTCAAGACGCGCAAGATGCTGGCGGCCATCCCCGCCGATGCCGATTTCACCTACAAACCCCACCCCAAATCCATGAGCCTGGGCCGGTTAGCCGGGCATCTCGCCGAGACCACGGGAGAGTGGGCGAAGACGACCTTTACCACCGACAAGCTGGAGTTCCCGGCGGACCACAAATTTGAAGCCTATATCCCCGCTTCCACGGAGGCGCTGCTGGAGCGCTATGACAAGGAAACAGCCGAAGCCAAGGCGGCGTTCGCAGCCTTCTCGCCCGCGAAGTGGGACGAAAACTGGAAGTTCATCGCCGGCGGGCAAGCCTGGATCGACGAATCGAAGTACCGCGTCTTCCGCAATTGGGTGATGGACCACCTGATCCACCATCGCGCCCAATTGGGCGTCTACCTGCGCCTGCTCGATGTAAAGATACCCGGCGCCTATGGCCCCTCGGCGGACGAAATGCCCGGAGCGTAAGCAGCAGCCCAACCTTCCCCGCCGAATTGCGGCTGAAATCAACCGCCGCCAACAAGGCTCGGTACCCCATCCTTTCCGCGCATTTGGCGGAAGGGGTGGGAAACCACGAACCCCAACCGTCCCTCTTCCCTCGTAAGTTACTCTTGAATCATGCCATTCTCTTTTCCCAAGATCTATCCCATACTCGATGCCTCAATCATTCCAACATCCGGCCGCGCCGAGTTTTTGCGCAGGCTGGGCGGCGAGCTGGCCGCGGCTGGCGTGACGCTGCTCGAATACCGCAACAAGACCGGCGCGGAGGCCGAATTGCTCGCCGACGCCGCTGTTCTGCGCGCCGTGCTTCCTCTAGAACAGGTGAAGTTGATTCTCGATGATCGCGCCGATCTGGTTGAACAGGTTGGCTTTGACGGTGCGCATGTGGATGTGGGCGACTTGCAGCCCACCGCAGCCCGCCGACTGCTCGGGCCGGATCGCATCGTGGGAACCTTTGGCGGCAGTAGTGCGCTCGTGCCGGGAATCCTGGCCGAACCGGCGGACTATTTCTCCATTGGCCCGGTCTTCCCGACCCGCACCAAGCAAACCGCGACGCCGCCCATCGGGATTGCCGGCGTGCGGCGGCTGCGCCAGGAGGCTGGACCGGCTCCGGTGCTGGTGGCAGTCGGCGGCATCACGCTGGTCACTGCAACTGAAGCGCTGGCTGCTGGAGCTACGACAGTCGCTATCGCCGGGGCGCTCTTCCGTCAACCCGACCCGGCGGCCGAATTCCGCAGATGGCTGGCCGAACTGGGGTGAAGGCTACAATCTCGTGTTTGTGGTCTTCCCACCTTTCGCAAAGATCGCGAAAGGGATGGAGCCCCAGCATCTTCGAGGTGCCCTGACCTCTCGCGTTTTCTTTGATTTCGCTCCGAACCGATCATTGGTTGGGGTGGTGGTAATGGTGATGGTGGTGGTGATGATGAGGATGGACGACCACCACAACCTGCGCCTGCGCCGCAAAGGGTACCGCGAAGCAGAAGACGAGAAGCGTTCCAAGCAGAAACTTTTTCATACCTCATGGTGACGCGCCGCGCGGCGATTTACAGAGCTACTTTGACCTGTGCGCGCTAAATGCCATTTCATGGGAAGAACCGCGCATAGTATGCTTCTTCAAGTGGCGAACCCCAGTCCCAATCCCCTTCCTGATTCCGCAGTTCCAGCCAGCGCGCCCCGGCTGGTGCAGAGCCTTGGGCTTTTCAGCTCGACGGCGCTAGTGATCGGGTCGATGGTCGGCTCCGGCATCTTCATCGTCGATGCCGACATTGCGCGCGGGACCAGTTCGCCGGCGCTCTTGCTGGGCGCGTGGGTGGTGACGGCCGTTCTGACCATGATCGGCGCGCTCAGCTACGGCGAACTGGCGGCGATGATGCCCAAGGCCGGCGGCCAATATGTTTACCTGCGCGAGTCGCTGGGGCCGCTGTGGGGCTTTCTTTACGGCTGGACACTCTTTCTGGTCATCCAGACAGGCACCATCGCCGCCGTTGCGGTGGCCTTCGGAAAATTTCTCGGCGTCTTTTTCCCGGCGATCTCGACCACCCATTGGCTTTGGCACATCGCACACGTGCCCGCGCTCCCGCTGGGACCGATGGTGCTGGGAAACATGGAGATCGGCGTCAGCACGGCCAACCTGACCGGGATTGTCGTGGTCTTTTTTCTGGCTATCGTCAATATCTTCGGCGTCAAGCTGGGCGCGCTGATTCAAAATATCTTCACTTCGGCCAAGGCGCTGTCGATGGCGGCGCTGATTGTGCTGGCCTTCACGGTGGGCCGCAACGCAGCGGCCTGGCAGGCCAACTTCGGGGCGCAGTTTTGGAAGAATGCCGGATGGAGTTCGCTGCACCCGGTGCAGGTGGGCGCAGGCGGGCCGACGGTGCTGGTGAACCTGCTGGTGATCCTGGCGGTGGTGCAGGTGGGGTCGCTGTTTTCCGCCGACGCATGGAACAACATCACCTTTACGGCCGGAGAGGTAAAGAATCCCAAACGGAACATTCCGCTTTCGCTGGCGCTGGGCACGGGATTTGTGCTGACGGTCTACTTTCTTGTTTCGCTGGCTTACCTGGTGGTTTTGCCTCTGCAAGGCGACCCAAACGGCGCAACCGTGATGGCGCGGGGCATCCAGCACGCGACGGAAGACCGCGTGGCGACGGCGGTGCTCGAACAGATCTTCCACTCCGGCGGGGCCTGGCTCATGGCGGGGGCGATTCTGATTTCGACCTTTGGCTGCGCCAACGGCATGTCGCTGGCTGGGGCGCGCGTCTACTACGCGATGAGCCAGGACGGCCTGTTCTTCAAGTCCGTCGGCAAGCTGCATCCGCGCTACAAGACGCCCGCCGCGGGCTTGCTGGTGCAGGCCTGCTGGGCTACGGTGCTGTGCATATCGGGTTCGTATGGCCAGTTGCTGGACTACATCATCTTCGCGGTGCTGGTGTTTTACATTCTCACCATCGTGGGCCTCTTCGTGCTGCGTTTCAAGCAACCGGATGCCCCGCGGCCTTACAAGGCGCTGGGCTACCCGGTGCTTCCTGCGCTCTATATTGCGCTTGCAACATGGATTTGTATCGTATTATTGCGATACAAGCCCCAGTACACGTGGCCGGGCCTGGTGCTGGTTTTGCTCGGCATCCCCGTTTATCTCTTCTGGTCCAGACAAACTTCAGCCGGCCCGCAAATAAAGGAGTAGCCCATTCGAATGGCGAATCTTTTCAAGAGGAAGCCTCTCAGCCTGATTATTTCCGAGGCCAAGCAAGAGGGCGGAGAGCATCTGAAGCGAACCCTCGGGCCTGTGTCGCTGACGGCGCTGGGCGTGGGCGCGGTGATTGGCGCGGGCATCTTTGTTATGTCCGGCCTGGGCGCGCACTATGCGGGACCGAGCCTGACACTCTCTTTTGTGTTTTCAGGGCTGGGCTGCGCCTTTGCCGCACTGTGTTATGCGGAGTTTGCGGCGATGATTCCGCTGGCTGGGTCCGCTTATACATACGCGTACGCCACGCTGGGTGAGATATTCGCGTGGATTATTGGCTGGGATCTGACGCTGGAATACGCGATGGGAGCCAGTACTGTTTCTTCGGGCTGGTCGAATAACTTTGTCGAGTTCCTGAAGATATTCAAGATTCATTTGCCGCTATGGCTTGCCTATGACCATTGGACCGGCATCGACACAGCGCAAAAGAGCGTTGCGCGGGAACTCGTGATGCAGTCGCATCCGGGAATCGTGCCCGGATCGACAGAGTTCGTGGCGGCGCTGGACAAGTTGCTATCGGCTCCCACGCCCGATCTTTTGGCGCGCGCGAGCGCGCTGCTGAATGCTCCGCATCTGTTCGGGATGGACATCGGTTTCAATTTGCCGGCATTTCTGATTGCGTTGGTCATTACGACAATTCTTGTGATCGGAATCAATGAGAGCGCCAAATTCAATTCGGCGATCGTATTCATCAAGGTGACCGTTGTTCTGTTCATTATTGGGCTTGGAATCAAGTACATTCACCCCGATTACTGGGGACATAGCTGGACAACATTTGCCCCCTTTGGGTTTGCTGGAATCAGCGCCGCGGCAGGCTATATCTTTTTTGCGTATATCGGCTTCGATGCAGTCTCGACAACAGCCCAGGAATCCAGAAACCCGCAACGCGATCTTCCCATTGGCATCATATTGTCGCTGCTTATTTGCACGGTGTTGTATGTGTCAGTTGCGGCAGTGCTCACGGGCATGGTTCCCTGGAAACTGGTGAACGTGGAGGCGCCGCTTACGCATGCATTCCTGGATCACAATGTCGGCTGGGCAGGAAATATCGTCACCTGCGGGGCCTTGGCTGGACTCACTTCGGTGATGCTTGTGATGCTGATCGGGCAGACGCGAGTTCTCTACGCGATGGCTTCGGACGGACTGCTGCCGAAGAAGTTCTTCGCCGACATTCACCCCAGATTCCGAACGCCATGGAAGAATACCATTCTGGTTGGCTGTCTGGCGGCGTTGGTCGGATCGGTGACGCCGATCGATAACATCGGGAAAATGGTCAATATCGGCACCTTGCTGGCCTTCGTAATGGTGTGTGTGTCGATTGTGGTGCTGCGTTTTACGGCGCCGCACCAGCCCAGGCCATTCCGCACGCCGGGAATATATTTTGGTGGAAAGTTGCCTGTCGTGCCGATACTCGGAGTGGCCTTCAATCTGACTATGATGGTAAGCCTTGGCCGCGCGAACTGGATTCGACTGGTGGTTTGGCTGGCAATCGGATTATTTGTGTATTTTCTCTATTCCGTCAAGCACAGCAAGGTGCAGGCGCTGCCCGACGCGGCCGAGGGGGACTGATTCGGCAGGCCCTACCTACTCACTCGCCGGTACTATAGGCGACGCTAGGAGTCTTGAAGAATGCTCTTGCCAGGCTGGGCATTTTCCTGATTGCAGCCAGTTGCGCTTCGATCTTTTCATGCAGCTTTTCCCCTCTGCGCAGTGGCATTCTGGCTACCCCGGCGCGCTTCATGTGGCTCCATGCCAGTTCGTCGGGATTCAGTTCAGGCGCATAACCCGGCGGAAAGTGGAGCGTTCAGCATTTTCGATTCCGCTGTTTACAGAAACCATGCAGCCAAGTGGCTTTTTCCTCAAGAAAAAGCCACCTTCCATGCTGTCCCGATGTCAAGATATGAATCGAAAATGCTCTAGTGAGTAAGGTTAGGCTTTCCGTCGGGCGGGCGGGCGGCTGCCGATTGAAGACGCCCGCAAAGACTTCAGGCCGGCCCGGATAGATCGATATAAAGAAAAGCTATGCCGGGACGCCGTCGTTGGCGTTCACTTTGACAGGCGTGAGCCAGCCAAAGCGGTCGGGTTTGAGGCCGTTCGCGATGCCGAAAAACTCGTCGCCAATCGTTTTGGTGACTTCGCCGGGCTTGCCGTCGCCCACCACAATCCGATCAATCGACCGGATGGGCGAGACCTCGGCCGCCGTGCCGGTGAAGAAGACTTCGTCGGCAATGTAGAGCAGCTCGCGGGGAATGGCCTGCTCCGTGACCGGGAAGCCCAGGTGACGGGCAATGGTCAACACGCTGTCGCGGGTGATGCCCGAGAGCGCCGAGTTGGCCAGCGGCGGGGTGTAGAGCACGCCGTTGCGGACGACGAAGATGTTCTCGCCGGAGCCTTCGCTGACCAGCCCGTTCACGTCCAGCCCGATCCCCTCGGCGTAGCCGTTGATCTCTGCTTCCATGTGGATGAGCTGCGAATTCATATAGTTTGCGCCCGCCTTGGCCAGCGAGGGCATGGTGTTGGGCGCCAGGCGGTTCCAACTGGAGATGCACACATCCGCGCCGCCGTGGCCGGCGATGTATTTGCCCCACGGGAAGTTGGCGATGTAGACCTCGACGGGCGAACCCTTGGGGCTCACGCCGATCTCGCCGTATCCGCGCAGCGCGATGGGCCGGATGTAGCACGGCGCAACGCCATTGGCTTCAATCAGGTCCACCACCCCGGCGCACAATTCCTCCAGCGTGAAGGGCAGCTCCATGCGGTAGATCTTGGCCGAGTCCAGCAGCCGCTGCATGTGCTCCGGGAGCCTGAAGACGGCCGAACCCTGCGGCTGGCCGTAGCAGCGGATGCCCTCAAACACGCTGGAGCCGTAGTGGATCACGTGGCTCATCACGTGGATGTTGGCCTGCTCCCACGGAATGAGGTTGCCGTTGTGCCAGATCTTCGAGGTTGTTTGGATAGGCATGTTGCGATGCTCCTTGACTGCGCCGTGCGCGTTCTCATCAGGGTATCGCGATTGA
The DNA here is from genome assembly GCA_049520855.1 of Occallatibacter sp. Taxonomy (GTDB): domain Bacteria; phylum Acidobacteriota; class Terriglobia; order Terriglobales; family Acidobacteriaceae; genus Telmatobacter. The sequence goes on along the minus strand of JBEKPI010000010.1, from coordinate 18,951 downwards.
GGCGGCCCTGTCACGGAGCGATGTTCGCAGGCCGTCGCCTCTTGCGCTGCTCTTGGCCCCTTCGACGGAGAAAGATTTCCCGCGCGTGCGGATCAGGAATTCAGCCTGCAGCCGGAATGTCGAGGTTTAGCTGGGAAATTGTTCTAGAAGTATTTCTTCGCTAACCGGGCTTGACGGACGGTGCAGGAAAAAGGAAGAGTGCTCAGCCAAGCGCCATTCGTGCGCGAAGCTCATCTCGTTCTGTAATATCTATATAGTAAACACTCTGTGCGGAGCGTTGGCGATGGAGCAGAGTAAATACAAGAACGAGTTACCTATAGATATCACGGATTTAGATTCTCCATTAACGGGATAATCAACAACGAAGTTTGTATGAGTAATATACCATTTAGTTAATAATTAGATAGCATAACCGTTTAGCGGTAATTCGCGGTGGTAACCATGCGATGGTGATTTGAAATACATTCCCCCATTCACAATTTCAGCCGATTTCATAAAAATTCACTTGCATATTAAACCTCCGGCTCCTTAGAATCCGGTCACAATCGCTCTTTCCCGCCAATCCGGATGGCTTTCCCTTTTTCCTCACTCCAAGCCTCCGGCATTCCGCGGTAGATCGATCCTGGGCGAGGGTTTCCCTTTCCTCGCTTTGATGGGGCCCAAAAGTTAATTGGAAGTTTTCTGTCACCCTCGCGCTGACTTGAGCGCGACCAGGGAAAACCAAGCACTTGGTGCGCCGGCGTTCAGCGCAGGCCTGCCTTATTGAAAAAGAAAGAGACGGAGGGTAGAAGGATGTTTGATCGTGGATGGAATCTGATGCGGAAGTTCAACAACGCAGTGGTGTTGTCGCTGGTAGCGATGTTTTGCCTGTTTGCTTCAGGCGTTGCGGCTGCGCAGACCACTTTGTCTGCGACGGCGTTGAACTTTTACAGCGTGCCGATCAACACGACCAGCAACATCCAGGGTGTTTACCTCACGAACAATCAGGCGGTCTCCCTCACGATCAATTCTATCGCTGCGTCCCCCGGGACCGCTTATGCGAAAGATCCATCGACGACGTGCGCCGGTACGCTGGCGGCCCATGCCACCTGCAAGATTGCGATTACCTTCAGTCCAACAGCTCTCGGCGCGCAACCGAGTACGCTGACCATCACCACCAATGCGAGCAACAGCCCGCAGACGGTGACTTTGAGCGGAACGGGAACCAACGCGACCACATTGTCTGCGACTTCTTTGAATTTTTATAGCGTTCCGATCAACACGACCAGTTCCATTCAGAATGTTTCCATTGGGAACAATCAGAAGATACCTCTCGGGATCACATCACTGGCGGTGTCGGGCGCGGGCTATGCGATCGATCCGTCGACCACTTGCGGGAATCCCGGCTCATTGCCGGCTGCCGGCGCCACCGCCACCTGCAAGATTGCGATTACCTTCAAACCGACAGTTCTGGGCTCGGCTCCGGGCACTCTCACCATCACAACCGATGCCAACAACAGCCCGCAGATTGTGACACTGAGCGGAACTGGATCCTACCCAACGACGTTGTCCGCGACTTCGTTGAATTTCTTCAGCGTTCCGGTCAACACGACCAGCAGCATTTTGTATATTTCCCTTGGAAACAACCAACCAGTACCCTTGGCGATCTCATCCATTGGAGTTTCGGGTACGGGCTACGCAATAGATCCGTCGACCACTTGCGGGAACCCAGGCTCACTGCCGGCCGCCGGCGCCACTGCCTCCTGCAGCATAGGGATTACCTTCAAACCAACAGCTTTGGGCTCGAGTCCGGGCACTCTGACCATCACCACCAATGCCAACAACAGCCCGCAGACTGTGACCCTGAGCGGAACGGGATCCAGCGCGACTACATTGTCTGCGACTTCGTTGAATTTCCTCAGCGTGCCGGTCAACACGACCAGCAGCATTCTGTATATTTCCCTTGGAAACAACCAGAATGTCCCCCTCTCGATCACATCGCTGGCCGTGTCGGCCGGCTATGCGCTCGATCCATCGACGACATGCGCCGGCTCGCTGCCAGCCACCGGCGCCGCTGCCTCCTGCAAAATTGGGATTGTCTTCAAACCAACGGCTTTGGGCTCGGATCCGGGCACTCTGACCATCACCACCAATGCCAACAACAGCCCGCAGACCGTGACCCTGAGCGGAACCGGAACCAACCTGACCACGTTGTCTGCGACGGGGCTGAACTTCGGGGGCGTGTCGATCAACACGACCAGCGCCATCCAGGATGTCATCCTCACGAACCACCAGACGGCCGCACTCACGATTTCGTCGCTGGCTGTGACGGCTGGAACACCTTATGCCATCGATCCATCCTCGACCTGCTTGAATCCCACGGTTGCGGCCAACGGCGGTTTTTGCTCCATTGCGATCACATTCTCTCCAGTGGCCACAGGGACACAGTCGAGCACACTGACCATCACCACCAACGCCAGCAACAGCCCGCAGACGGTGACATTGACCGGCGCGGGAGTTCCTCCAGCCTCGCTGAGCCCAGGGACCGTTTGGTATGGCTCGGTTGCCGTCAACGCGACCAGCGCAACGAAGACGTTTACGCTGAAGAACTATGGTTCGGCTACGTTAACCATCACTTCGGCCGTTTTCGGCGGACCATTCGCGCTTGACAGCAGCGCCGTCACTACCTGCCCAATGGCGGGCGGCACGGTGAGCGGAACGCTGGCCGGGGGAGCGAGTTGCGTCATCGGGGTAACCTTTGATCCTGTGGCTACCGGCCCCGTCGCCGGACAGATCACGCTGATCGATTCGGCGACCAATAGCCCGCAGTTTTCGGTGCTTAACGGCAACGGAATCGCGGCGGTCTCGCTTTCGACGGGCACGGTGGCCTTTGGCAACGTGGCGGTCAACACGACCAGCGCGACGATGAACGTTACCCTGACGAACAATCAGGCGGTTGCGCTGAATCTTTCTTCGATTTCGGTTCCCGCGCCCTACGCTGTTGTTCCCGCAACCACCACCTGCCTGGTCGGAACACCCGTCGCGCCCAATGGCAGTTGCAATATCAGCCTGACATTCTCGCCCACGGCAGTGGGCGCGGCGGCGGCCAGCTCTCTGACCGTGAATGACGACGCCGCCAACAGCCCGCAAACCGCCAGCCTGACAGGCAGCGGAGTTGTGCCCGTGACCCTGAGCCCAGCGACCCTCGCCTTCGGCACGGTCGTGGTCAACGATGCGGTGGTCAAGAACGAGACGCTGAAGAATAACCAGTCCGTTCCGCTGACTATTTCCTCGATTACGGGCTTTGCCGGCGGTTATACACTGAACAGCGCCAATACGACTTGCCCGATGTCGCCCAACACCTTGGCGGCAGGCGCCAGTTGCGTGATTGCGGTCAGTCTCACGGCAACCGCAACAGGAGCGCAACCGGGGACGATCTCCATCGCCGACGATGCGACGGGCAGCCCGCAGAGCTTCGGCGTCAGCGCGATCGCGATTCAGCCTGTGGTGCTCTCGCCCACGGTCTTGTATTTCCCAGCCACATTCTTGGGATCGACGAGCGCGGCCAAAACGGTCACTCTTACGAACGAGCAGGCTGTTGCCCTGAACATCTCCGGGGTGACGATCACAGGCGCCGACCCGAACGACTTCGGGGTGACGAGTAGCTGCCCCACCGCGCCTACAGCGCTCCCGGCAAGTTCGAATTGCCCGCTGACGGTGACCTTTACGCCGACCGGATCGGGAACCAGAACGGCCACGCTGAATATCGCCGACGATGCCGCCGGCAGTCCGCAGACCGTTGCTCTCAACGGAGGCGGCAATGCGCCGGTGGTGGTCACGCAGGATCCACCCTTCACTGCGAATGTGGGATCGACCAGCGCCTACCAGACCTTCACCATCACCAACGAACAACTGAACACGGCGCTGGTCTTCAGCAGCATCAAGCTGATCGGCCCCTACATTCAGACGTCGACGACCTGCCCGATTGGCGGCGCAGGCATCGGCGGAGCGGGGACAACAGCAAGTTGCGCAGTCACAGTGGAATTCAATCCCACTGTTGGCGGCCTCGGGAATGGCCAGTTCCAGGTGTACGACAACACCATTACCAGCCCACAGGTGGTCAACCTTGCCGGCACAGCTTACAACCCGCTGACCATTTCGCCAACCTACCTTTCCTTCTCAGCGCAGACAGTGGGAACTGCCAGCGCGGCCAAGATATTCACGCTGACCAATCACGAGTCTCAACCGGAGACCTTCTCGCTCGCCGCTGTAGGCAGCCTGGCGGCAGGCGATTACCAGGCCAACAGCAACTGTCCCACGGGGATTATTGCGGCCAATTCGTCGTGCCTGATCTATGTCAACTTCACGCCCACCTCGGTGACTCCCAGCACCGTGCGCGGAGGGACTCTGACCATCGCGAACTCCGCGACCAATGGCTCAGCCGCGCCCGGAACCTCGCCAGTCGTAGGGGCGCTTACCGGCTCGGCAACAGCTACCAATCCGCCCGCGGCTGTGTCCGTGGTTGCGCCTGGAGCGGGAGCCGCAGGCACAAGCGTCAACGTGAAGATAACCGGCAACGGATGGACGCACTTCAGTCCGGCTTCGGTGATCAGCTTCAGCGACGTGAACAGCGCCACCTATGCCGTGGACATCGCCGTATCCAGCTTCACTTCGCCTAATCCCAACGAGATCGACGCTACGCTGACGCTCACCGCCAACACGGTGGCGAACCCGGTGACCTACGGCGCGCGCAATATCAGCATCGCCACCCCGCTCTCGGGCGGAGGCACGGAAACGGCCAACCTGCTTTCGGCCTTCATCATTGCCGATCCGAACAACGCTCATGTCATTACCTCGCTCAATCCGGCCTTCGGCACACAGGGCCAGACGCTGAATGTGGCCCTCACCGCAACAGGCACAAACTTTGTGCCCGGCACCACATACGCCAACTTCGGCGATGGAATTCACGTGAACTCGCTGACGGTCACCGACGCGACCGATGCGATGGCCAGCATCACCATCAGCAATACCACTTACGTCGGCGATCGCACCGTTACGCTTGTGACTGGCGGAGAGTTTGCCGTTTCGAGCCCGGGCGCCTTCCTGATCGGACCCAACCTCGCGACGCTGGTCACAGTGAGCCCCAATGTCGAGCCGCAGGGATTCAGCGGCCAGATTACCCTGACGGCCACCGGAACCCACTTCCTGCAGAATGCCACCCAGGTTTCGATCGGCGGCGTCATTGTCGGCGATGTCAACGTGCAGAGTCCGACGGTCGCCGTGGCTGAGGTTGCCGTTCCGGCCGGCGCTCCTATCGGATTGCAAAACGTGCAGATTTGGACAGGCGGCGAGATCGCCGGCCTGCCGAACGCCTTCACCATCACCGGAGCAACTCCGGCGCTTCTCTCGGTTGTGCCGAGTTCCGGCCAGCAGGGCCAGCCGTACAATGTGGTTATTACCGGCAACGCCTTCACAAACTTTGTCGCGGGCCAAATATCAGCCGAATTTGACGGCAACATCACGTCGCCCACGGTGAATGTAATCTCGCCGAACCAGGTGTCCATCCCCATCACGATTTCCGCCGATGCCAACGTGGGATCCATCACGGCGCATCTGCTCAGCGGCCCGGCCGGCAGCGTCACAATCTTCCCGTTCACCTTTACGGTCCTGCCGTCGAACGCCGCCATCACCAGCGTTACGCCCACCTGCGTGCCGCAGGGCGGCCAGATGACGCTTGCCGTGACAGCTATCAACACCAACTGGGTGCAAGGCACCACCACGGCCACCTTCTATCCGGTTCCGGTTCCAGCGCCCAGCTTTGACGAAGTCACGATCACCGACGCGACGGACGCGCAACTGGCCGTCGCGGTGCCCACCAACACGCCGCCCGGAGCGTATGGCTTCTACATGGCCACAGGCGGTCAGGTGGTCAGCGCCTCGATGAACGTCTGCCTGGCAACGCCGTCCTTGACGGTAAGTCCGGGCAACGGGCTGCTTCCCACCGGCATTTCCGTGAATAGCGTCAATGTAAGCTTCACCGGGCAGTTCACGCACTTTGGGCCGGCCACTTTGCCGGTCGTTGCTGGCGAAGGCGTGACCTTGACCAATTTCGTAGTCACCGGCTTGACGAGCGCCACCGGGACGTTGAACATCGTCGGGTCCACCAACGGAACCCCCACGGCAACCGGCCCGCGACTGATCACCCTCACAACGGGCGGAGAGATTGTCACCACCTACTTCAACGTGACCCAGACTCCTGTCGGGCTGATTTACATTTCGCCCTGGGAAGCGCCGCAAAGCGACACTCTGGACGTCGCCATGGTCGGGCTGAACACGCACTTTGGAGCCACGACCCAGGTTCAGTTTGGGCCGCAGATCACCGTGAATTCCGTGACGGTGACTGATGCGACTCACCTGACGGCCAACATCACGACCAGCTATCTGCTGAGCAGCGTCGTGACGCCCTCCCCAGCCGGATGGCAGGCCTTGTACGTTAACAGCGCAGTAGGAACCGGCTATACAACGGCCGCGGGCCTGCCCACCACGACAAGCGGCGCTGGAACTGGAGCGGTGGTTTCAATTACCGCTGTAGGCGGCACTCTTACGGCATGCACCGAAACGGCGGGCGGCAGCGGTTACAAGGTCGGCGATTTTGTTTATCCGACCCAGACTGGAGCGTCGGGCGGAGCTTGCCTGGTGACGGCAGTCAGCGGAACAACCGTTACAGCGACGGCCGTTACAGGCGGGGAGCAGGTGGTTGGCGGCTTCCTGGTTGAATCGCCGGCTCAGCCGAGCCTGGTGAGCGTGTGCATAACGGGGACAGGCCCCTTATCGACGAGCACCGTTCCATGTGTGTCGAGCTCGCCACAGGGATCGACCGTCGGCGTCACCATCACCGGTTCTTTGACGAACTGGGTACAGGGCCAGACCGAAGCCATTCTCGGCGCCGGGGTTACGGTATCTGACCTGACCATCACCAGCCCGACGACGGCTACGGCGACCATTGCCATCGCCCCGACGGCGCCGGTGGGCGGCAACAGCGTCATTATGTTCACCGGGACGCAGGTTCTCGGCGGCACCGCTTTCAGCGTGACTCCGAACGCGGCGTCGATCTACAGCGTTGGACCCGCCCAGGCTTGCAATTACAACACCGTCGACATCGCCAACATCTGCGGTGTATCCGGCGGAACAGGACAGCCCTACGTCGTCGCGCAACTGCGCACCACCATCCTGAATGTCGTGGGTGTCGGCACCCACTGGCAGCAGGGTTATACCACGATGAGCTTCGGGTCGGGCGTCATCACCGATAGCCTCACAATCACAGATCCGCTCCACGCCACCGTTCAAATCACCGTGCTTTCCACTTCTCCGGTTGGCTTCGCTTCGCTGACCACGATCACCGGCGGCGAGGTAGTGACCTTGCAGCAGGCAATCGACATCGAAGAGGGATCTCCCATTCTCCTGGCCATTTCGCCCACTGCCGGCGAGCAGGGCGGCAGCTTGACTGTACAGATTCTGGGCCGCTTCACTAATTGGGGCGCTGGCACCTCGGCCGCCTTCAATCAGGACTTCCCGCAGGACATCGTGGTGAATTCCATCAACGTGATCGACGCCGAAAACATGACGGCGAATATCACCGTAAGCCCCTGGTCCTATGTCGATTACAGCTTCCCGTGCGCCCATGCGCTGACGGTTACCACGGGCACGGAGCAGGTATCGACCACCCAAACGCCGGACGATGAGTACAACTTCTGCATCCAGCAGGGCGCCGAAGAGATCACCGCAGTCTCGCCGCTCTCCGGTATTCAGGGATCGACCGAGGCGGTGACCATTACGGGTTCGGCCACCAACTTCATCGCTGGAGTCACTGCGGTAAGCTTCGGCGACCCGAACTTCCAGGTTGGCGAGATCACCGTAAACAGTCCCACGAGCCTCACGGCTCCGGTCGCGATTACGACCTCGGCGTCCACTGGCTTCAAGAACATAACGGTCACAACCTTTGGCCAGGTCGCATCGCAGATGTACTCGTTCACGGTGGAACCGGGCGTAGGCACGCTCAATGAGGCCATACCGAATCAGGCCGAGCAGGGCGCGCCGATCGTCACCAGCCCAACCTGCTCGACGCTCCCGAGCTGCATGATCCGGCTCATCGGGCAGTACACGCACTTCGACAGCTTGAGCACGGCCACCTTTGGGGCGGGCATCACGGTGCAGTCGATCACGCCCGTCTCGACAACCGAGGTGGACGCGTACATCACCATCGATCCGGTGGCCTACACAGGCGGCCGTTCGGTCACGGTGACCACGCCTGGGCTCCCCTGCTCCGAATCGCCCTTAACGGCGAATTTCCAGGGCTGCGCGCCTGGAGCAACCACGGGAACCGGCAGCGAGATCGTCACGGCCAACGTCTTCTCCGTCATTCCCGGCCCGGCGATCATCAGCAACCTTTCGCCCGCGACAGGCAACGAGGGCCAGGAAGTGGTGGTCAACATCACCGGCGAGGCTACGCACTGGGCGCAGAGCTTTACCCAGTTCTATATCGCCGGCGGCGGCTATGATATTACCGTCAACTCGGTGACCATCACCAGCGCCACCAGCGCCACGGTCGATTTGACGATCTCCCCGACCGCCAATCCGGGCGCCCGCTCCATCTACATGTCCACAAACGGCGAGTCGCTCACCGATAGCGGCGCCTTCGTGGTGACAGGCGGCATCCCGGTGATCTCGTATGTGAGCCCCAACAGCGCCCTGCAAGGGACGACCGGGCTCGAAGTCACCGTGGTCGGCAATGCTTATACGAATTGGAATGCAACCAGCACCGTAACCTTTGGCCCCGGCGTCACCGTCGAGCCCGGAACCTTCCAGGTGGACGATGCATCGCACATCGAAGCAGTGCTGGATATCGATCCCGCTGCGCAAGTTGGCTATCGGACGGTGATCGTCCAGACGGGGACGCAGTCTCTTACCGGCAACTTCCAGGTGACAGCGCCCGCGCCTCCGCCGAATCCTTACATTTGGTACGAGTCACCGTCTTCGGGAATCCCCGGCCAGACGCTCACCATCAACTTCTATGGTTTGTACACGCAGTGGAACCCAGGTTTGGGCGAGGCTTGCAGCCAGTCGGGCACGACCTTGACGGGCTTCAACGCCGATGTCACGGTGAACTGCTTCCAGGTCACAAGCCCAACGTCGGCTTATGCAACGGTTACCATCAGCCCGACGGCGACCGCATCGTTCAGCGATCTCACCTTTACTACGACGGGGACCACGCTTAACCCCTCGACAGAGGTGGATACCGCCGGCTTCACCGTGGTTGTCGCGCAGCCGTACCTGAGCATCGTCGATCCGGGGTCGGGAATGCAGGGCGCGCAGAATCTCACTGTCAATGTGCTCGGACAGTTCACATCCTTTGACAGCACGACCACATTCAACTTCGGCCCCGGCATCACGGTAAACGGGCCGCCGGTAATTCTCGGCCCCGGCATCGCGACGCAGAGCATCAGCATCGCTCAACTGGCCACGCTGGGCGGACGCAGCGTCGTGGCAACCACGCCGGATGCGACGGCTGTGAACCAGCAGGTGGTGGGCGGCGCGGGCTTCTCGGTCACTCCCAGCCTGGCGCTCATCTCAGCCGTCACGCCCAATACGGCATTGCAAGGCCAGACGCCCACGGTGGAAGTCACCGGCCAGAATACGCATTGGGATGGTTCGACAACCTTCCAATTCGGCGCGGGAATTGTTGTCACCAGCAAGGTAGTGAACAGCAACACGGATGCCACCCTGACCCTGGCCATCCCGGCTCTGGCTCCGGAAGGCCCGAGCGGAGTCACCGCGACCACGCTGGGCGAAGTTGCCTATCAGGCCAACGCCTTCGTCGTGCAGGCCGGCACGCCTTACCTGCTCTCCTCCGGACCGGGTTCGTTGCCGCAGCAAAGCAGCGCCGTCTTCACCATCCTGAGCCAGGCGACGCAGTGGCTGGCGAACCCGCCGACGGTTTCTTACGGCGACGGGGTTGTGCTCACCAATGTCAACGTCACCAGCAACACTTCGCTGACCGTTGACGGATTCATCACTCCCACCACCGAAGTTGGTTATCGCAACCTCACCGTAACCACCGGCACGCAAGTATTGGGCTTGAATTACGCCCTTTATGTCGCTCCCGGACCGGCGGTCATCAATAGCGTAACGGCCAACACCGCCGGGCAGGGCGCAACCCTCACGGTGATCATCAACGGCATCAACACGCACTGGCTCCAGGGAACCACGACGCTTACATTCCCCAACGTCGTGATCAACAGTTGGTCTGTGACTTCGCCGACTTCGATTACCGCAAACATCACCGTCAACACCACCGCGCCAGCCGGCGAGGAATCGGTGACGGCGACGACCCTGGGCGAGGTAGCCACCGGCGTCAATGTCTTCGATGTCACGCAGACCCAGCCGTTGTTGCTGGCGGTGGTCACCTCCAGCGGCCCATCGGCCGGGCTGTCCAGCGCTGCTCAGGGCTTTACCGGGACGGTCAACCTTACCGGCGCGTTCACGCACTTTGCCACCACCGCCTGCACGCCCAATTGCAGCGTGGCCAACTTCGGCGCCGGCATCACCGTCAACTCCGTAACGGCATCGAGCTTGACTTCGCTGCAAGCCAACATCACCGTGCAGCCGACGACGACGCTGGGTTCTCGCACTGTCTCCGTCACCACGGGGACCGAAGCCGTCTCTCTCAACAACGCCTTTAACGTCACCGTCGGCCCGGCAGCAATCGTTGCCGTCCTGGTTCCGGCGAGCGGGCCGCAGGGCGCCAGCAATCTGAGCGTGGCTATCGTTGGCAGCCAGACTCACTGGCTCCAGGGCTCCACCGTCGCCAGCTTCGGCGGCGGCATCAACGTCACGGGACTCACCATCACGGATGCGCTCCACGCCACCGCGACCATCTCGATTCCGATTTCAACGACGTTGGGCGCGTACAACGTTACTCTCACCACCGGTGGAGAAGTCGCTACCGAATTGTCCGCCTTCACTGTCACCACCGGCGCTCCGTTCCTGAGCGTCGTCAATCCGCCCACCGGGCATCAGGGCGATCCGACCTTCTCCGTCGATCTCACCGGCGTCTTCACGCACTTCAACACCACCGCCGGGTGCGCGCCCAATTGCAGCACGGTCAGCTTCGGCGCGGGCATCACTGCCACGCTGGCGGCAACGGATGCAACCCACGCCGTCGCCCAGGTCACCATCAGTCCAACCGCGACTATCGGCTCGCGCAATGTGACGGTGACGACCGGAGCGGAGACGGCCACCATCACCGGCGGCTTCAGCGTTCTGGCAGGCGTGCCGGCGGTGATCTCCGCGTCGCCCGGCTTTGCCCAGGCGGGGACCACGGCCAGCATCGTGATTAACGGCCAATTCACCACCTTCCAGGCGGCATTCACGACCGTGAGCTTCGGTTCGGGGATCACCGTGAACTTCATCTCCGGCGTCACGACCACGCAGTTGACCGCCAACATCACCGTTGCCTCAAACGCGACCGTCGGAGCGCGCGATATTACGGTGACCACCAACGGCACGCCTCTTACGCTCAGCGGCGCCTTCAATGTAACCGCTGGCACGCCGGTGATTACGCAGGTCAATCCCAACTTCGGCAACCCCGGCCAGACCGCCCTGTCGGTCACCATCACCGGCCAGTACACCAACTGGACCGCGGCCTCAACGGTTACGATCGGCACACCCGCCGATGGAATCACCGTGGTCGGCGCCGCCGGTCCCGGTTTGCCTGGACCCGTTACGTCCGCCACTGCCACCAGTGTGACTGTATCGCTCAATATCGACCCAGCCGCTCCTGTTGGCCCGGCCGGAGTCTCGGTCACGACCGGCGGCTCCACGCAATCGGTCCCCGGCGCCTTCACCGTGCAGGCAGCCGTCATACCGGCGCCCTCGGTTATCTCTCTTAGCCCTGGCGCGAATGCCGGCGGAATCCCCACCAACAGCACTTTCACCGCGGTCTTCAGCCAGCCCATGAACCGCACCACATTCACGGCCAGCACTGTTTTGCTCTACCTGACCAGCAATCAGGGCCAGGGATGGTCCCTGGTGCCAACTACCATCAATGTTGACGCCACGGGCCGAGTGCTGACGATCACGCCAAACGCCCTGCTGGGTGTCAATTCCACGTATTACCTGAACCTGACAAGTGGCATTAAAGACGCTACAGTCGCGGGCAATCCGATCAACAGCTACGGCGTCTATCTCTACACCGTCTTTACGGCCAACACCACGCAACCCGTGGTGACCCTGACCAACCCGCCCGCATCGACCACGGTGGGCACCAATGTGCAGGTTCAGCTCGAATTCTCGACGGATATGGAGCAGGATACCGACTCCGGCATGACGGTCAGCGGCCCCGGCGGCCCTGTCGCTGGAACGTTCAACTGGAACAGCTACCCCTATGGAAATCCCTATTGGGGTCCGGGCAATGTTCTTTACTTCACTCCCACAGCGGCTCTGACGCCGAGCACCACTTACACGGTAACCTGGGGCGCGCCTCTGGCCGACACGGCCGGCAATGCGGTGGTTCCGGGATCGTTCACCTTCAACACAGGCAGCGGCGCGGACACCGCGACCAACTACCCAGGCAGCGACATTGTGAACGGCCAGACCAACGTCGGCACCAATGTGACGCCGATGATGTTCTTCTCCAAGCCGATCAACCCGCTGGACATCAACACCGGCACGCTGCTGCTCTACAACAGCGACAGCGGCAAGTACATCAATGGCACCGTCTCGATCGCTCCCAATGGATTGAGCGCCACCTACACTCCAACCGTTCCGCTGCTGCCTGACACCTACTACCGGCTCTATCAGGCCGGAGGCTACTACGACGCCGATGGAAACACCCAGACCAATACGGGCGCATACCTGAACGGCATCAACACCTACTTCACCACCGGCAACGGCTCCGATCTGGTTGCTCCAGGCGTGGCCTCGATTTCCCCGGTCAACGCCGCCACCAGCGTGCCGCTCAATGCGCAGATCATCGTGAAATTTAACTCGCCTGTCGATCCTGAGACCATCGACAGCACCATCACGGTCACGCCTTCGGGCGGATCGGCCATCGCCGGAACAGCATCTCTGGCCAGCGATCTGGTGACGCTGTTCTTTGTGCCTCAAACGACTCTTGCGCCCAGCACGGTGTATACGGTGCAGGTCACGGGCTATGCCGATGTGGTTGGAAACGTGGGCGCACCCTTCAGCAGTACCTTTACCACCGCGACGTCGATTGCGCCGATCAACGTCTCCACCGGCTTCAACGCTTCCGGCAACCTCATCACCGCCAACAACACCGCCGACGCAAACTGGGTGGTGTACACGACGGGAATCACAGCCACCCCCTCGGAGAGCACATTCGGCTCACCGTCGCTGGGGGCGGCTCAGCCGCTTCTCACCGTCGGGACCGGAGACACAGGCTTCTATGGCGGATGGCCGGTCAACGGTCCAAGCTCGGATTGGATCAATATCAATCCGAACAGCACCACCAGCAACACCTTTGGCCTCTACTACACCACCTTCAACATTTCCGGCAGCGTGCCCGCCAACCTCTGCCTGGTTGGAGCCATGGGGGTCGACGACAACGGATTGCTGGCGATTAATGGGACTGCCATCATGGGCAATATCAGTTCCATTTACAGCTTGACTGGGCTGAATATACCCATCTCAAGCTATCTGGTGACCGGAACCAACACTCTGGCTTTAGGATGGGGCTCGACGGACAACAATGATGAGGCCTTCCGCCTGCAGGCCGTAATTGAAACCTGCGGCGCCAGCCTGACCGGAGGACTGTCGCTCGTCAGCGCCACTCCCGCTTACGGCGCAAGCGGCGTGGCTACCAACACGACGATCACGCTCAACTTCAACAACCCGCTGGATCCGGCGACGGTCAACTCCACCACGCTGCCGATCATGGTTGGCTTTAACAGCAACCAGGAGATCGAGGGCAACTACGTGGTGAGCGGCAGCCAGGTGGTCTTCACACCCGACTCTCCGCTCCCGGCGAACCAAACATTCTATGTCGGCGTCTTCAATGGACCGTACGACCTGGCCGGCGACAATGCCGACACGAGCGGCTTAAACAACTACAACTGGATCACCTACTTCAACACCAACGGCAGCACGGCCACGCCGGCCGGAACGCCGTTCCAGGTCATGGCCTTCTCGCCGGCCGCTGGAGCAACCAACGTGGGCCTGCGCGCCCCGGTGGTAGCCACCTTCAGCCGCTCGCTGAACCTGAACTCCGTCAACAACAGCGACTACGCGCTCTTCAACGGTGATTCGCAGACCCCGTGGTGCGAGGGCGGCAGCTACAGCCACTCTCAGGACGACACCTCCATCTCGTTCAATTGCGGCGCATTGCCCTCCAGCGCCACGCTGACCGCAATGCTGGGCAGCGGACTTTCGGATTGGAACGGCGATGGGCTGACACCGTACAACAGCCAGTTCACCACCACCTATTACGACTACAACACCCATGGCTCGGTCATCAGCGAGCGGCCCGGCAACGGCGCCGGCGGAGTGGACCCGAACCTGCCCATGGTGCTCTACTTCAACCTGCCGCTCAACACGGCCGGCGCCAGCAGTGGCCTTGAGGTGGCGCAGAACAACGTCGCCGTGCCGGGCACGACGCAGCTTCTCGACAACGGCTACACGCTGGAATTCACGCCCAGCATTCCATGGACGCCGGGCGCGCTCATCCAGTGGTGGACCACCGGCAGCCTGACCGACATTTACTACAACGCGGACATCAACGCCACCTCCGGCTACTTCTATGTTGCCGCCAGCACCGCCACCCTCGTGCCCGCCGTGCAAGTCTCGTCTCCGGCCGAGTACACCAACCCCGTGCCGCTCAACACGATCTTCGACCTTCAATTCAATACGCCGCTGGCTCCGGCGACCGTCAACAGCAGCAACGTGTACGTTTTCGACAACTCCAACGGCAATCTTCAGATTCCGGTGACCATCACGCAGCCGCAGCCGAACGAAATTCGCATGGTGCCGACGAGCGCTCTGCCTGTCAACCACTATCTCTACGTGTTTTACGGCACCGGCCTGCAAAGCACTACCAGCGTGCCAGCCGTCAACACGCAGTGGTGGGAGTACACCGGCACAACCAGCGACGCTACCCTGCCGACGGTCACCAGCGCGGTGCCCTACAACGGCGCAACAGGCGTCGGCGTCAATGTGGCGCCGGGCGTGATCTTCAGCAAGACCATCGATCCGGTCAGCGTCAACAGCAACACCTTCCAGGTGCTGAACGGCGCCACGCCTCTGGCGGGCAGCTTCTGGTTCAACTCCGGCGACACGCGCGTGGAGTTTGTACCCAACGCGCCGCTGCCGGCCAACACGACTCTGACGATGAGCCTCAACGGCGTCCTCGACCCGGTCGGCAATCCTGTCACCTTCAGCTCCACCTTCATGACGGGCGCCACGCCGGATGTCACGACCCCAACCGTGCTCTGGACCACCGTCTCCAGCAGCGAGAGCCTTCCTACCAACTCGGCCATCACGATTCAGTTCAGCACGTCGATGGATGCGACGAGCTTCAGCACGGGCGCCAGCGGAGACATCTACATCTACGACTCCTTGCTGGGCGTTCGCGTCCCCGCCACGCTTAGCTGGAACGCGACGCAGTCGGTTGCCTACCTGCTGCCGACTTCGCCGCTGGCCGCCGGACGCCAGTACTACTTCTACGTCAATACCGGCACCGATCTCGCGGGCAATCAGGTCAGCGGCATCGAAACAACCTTCTATACCCAATTCACCAGCGCCGCTGTCGCTCCCACGGTGATCAACTTCAATCCGCTCGGCGGCGCCACCGGTGTGGGCACCAATACGATCATCGAAGCGCAGTTCTCTTTGCCCGTCGATCCCAACTTCCTCGCCGGCATCACTTTGTCGGACGGAGGCGGCACGGTGACTACCTCGGCGTCGCTGAGCGCGGCCAACACCGTGCTACAGCTCGTCCCGGCAGCGCCGCTGGCGCCGAACACAACCTACACGCTGACGATTGCGGGCGTGAAGGATCCAGCCGGCAACACGGTCGCCACCGTGACTAACAGCTTCACCACAGGCGCAACCTACGATGTCACGGCGGCGACGGTGGTCAGCGTCGATCCGCCGAACAACGCCTCGGTGGGAACCAACGTTGTCGCCAAGATGGTCTTCAACAAGCCGCTCAATCCCATCACCGTTAACAACAGCAGCGTCGCCATGTACCTGAACGACACCGGCCAGTGGATTCCGCTGACGGTGACGCTGTCGGCCAGTGGGTTGGAGATTACGCTGACGCCGCAGGTTCCGCTGCTGCCCAACACAACCTACCGCTACTACGCCGGCACCGGCAACTACGTTCAGGATGAGGACGGCAACAACGTTTCCGATGGCTGGTATTACTTCACCACCAGCAGTGGCGCGGTCAGTACGGGTCCGGCGATTACCGTGAGCCCGCTGAACACGGCAACCGGCATTCCGCTCAATGCCGTGGTCATCGCGCACATCAGCGCGCCGATCGATCCGACCAGTTGGAACCAGAACTCGATCCAACTGCTGAACGGAGCAACTCCTGTGGCGGGAACGGTGAGCGAGCCCAATGGCCAGGAACTGATCTTCACGCCCACCAGCGCGTTGTCGGCGGGCATCACCTACACTGCCAATGTGAGCGGCTTCACGGACGCTAACGGCAACGCGGTTGTTCCCTCCAGCACTACGTTCACCACCGGCGGAACCGCATCCGGCGGAGGGCTTACCTTTACCGGCGCAAACATCAACAACGGCGCGACGGTCACCTCCACCACGCAGCAGATCATTCTCACGTTCAGCCAGATTCTCGACCCGGCGACGGTGAACAGCAGTACGCTGCAAGTGATGGATACCTGGAACAGCAACCGCGGCATCGCCGGAACCTATGCGGTCAACGGCAACCAGGTCACCTTCACTCCCACCTATCCGTATCCCAACGGGGCGCAGATCACCGTGGGCGAGTGCGGCGGACCGACCGACGTGCTGGGCGATGTCTTCCAGAACGGCAACTGCTACTCGCAGGAACTGCTGTACTTCAACGCGCCCGCCTCTTCGGTGGGCGACCCAACTACGCTGACAGTGCTCTCGGTGAGCCCGGCCAGCGGCGCCACAAATGTGGGTCACAACCAGGCGGTCTCGGTGACCTTCAACAACTCGATCAATCAGGGCACGACCGGCGGCTACAACACGCAACTGTACGCCGGCCAGGATCTGCAAACCAACGGCAGCGTCACCATGTCGGCGGACGGCCGCACCCTGACCTTCAATGTGGGCGCTCTGTCTAACGGCGCCACCTACACCGTTGCCATCCCCGCGGGCGGCGTCACCGACGAGTGGGGCAATTCACTCACATCGACCTTCACCAGCAGCTTCAGCGTCGCGGTCGATCCCGCGACCGGGAACGGCAGCGTGTTCGCCACGAATCCCGGAAACAATACCTCCGGAGTTCCAACCGACAATCTGTTGACCCTTTACATGAATCGTCAGGTCAATCCCGCAACGGTGGCTGGCAGCCTAAAGGTTACTGTGAATGGCGTGGTCTACGCCGGAACCGTAGCATCGTCGGGCGGCGGCTGGGAGATCCAGTTCACGCCCACCGTACCGTTCCCGAACTCGGCGACGGTCCAGTGGTACTTCTCCGGAAGTGCTCTGGATATCTACGGCGATGGCTTCAACAGCGACAGCGGCTACTTCTATACCGCGGCCGCTCTGAATCCCACGACCGCTTCGCCGCAGGTGATCGCGGTCAGCCCCGGAACCGGCTCGAGCCTTATGCCCACCAACGGCGAGGTCGACATCGAATACAACCTGCCCATCGACGCAACCACGCTGGCGGGCAACGTGTATCTCAACAGCGGCCCGGCAACACCGACGTTCACCGTCGCACTGGCCTCTCCGAACGTCGTTCGCATCACGCCCAATTCGCCTTGGAACGCGTCGGACGTGTTCTACGGCTTCTGCACCAACGGCAGCGTCATGGGGACCAATGGAGTCGCAGCCACGAGCGATTGCTGGGCAACGTACTTCTACACCGCCGCCGGCCCGGATTCCACCTCGGGCACGGTGACCATCGGACCACCCAACGGCTCGGTCAATGTGGGCACCAATGCCTACATCCGGCTGCAGTTCTCGAAGCCGGTAGACCGGACCACGATCAATTCGGCCAACGTGGCCATCACCACCGGCGGCAACCCCATCCCCGGCACCTGGTCGTTCAACTCCAGCGGTGCTGACATCTACGGAGCTAACTTCTCGCCGGTCAATCCTCTGCCGCCATCGAGCACGATCAAGGTGGTCGTCAACGGGCTGCTGGATTACGCGGGCAACCTGTTCAACGAACCCACCGCGACGTTCCAAACCGCGGCTACGCCCGACTACAGCGCGCCAACCGCGACGACCGACTTCGGTTATTGGCAGTCTGGGATTGGCACCAACGCTTCCTTCACTTGCCTCTACTCGGAGCCGATGGATCCGAGCAGCATCACGCCGGGCAGCACGTACCTCTACAGTTATGTGACCAATGCGCACGTTCCGGTCACGTACACCTTCGCTCCCGACATGATGGCAGTCACCATGACGCCAACCACGCCGCTCTTCGCCGACTCGCAGTACATTTACTACTGCCAGAACGCAATCGACCTGACCGGCAACGCTCAGAACAACAACTCGGCCGGCTTCTACACCGGCAACGGCCCGGTCGCCCTAGGGCCGTCGCTGGTCTATGCCAACCCGCCGAGCGGGATGACCAATGTGCCAGTGAACTCCAACAACGGCCCGTGGAACGGCACCAGCCTGATGTTGCTTTTCAACGAGCCAGTCTCTTCCGATTCGATGGCCAACATTACCTTCACGCCGCAGGGCGGCAGCGCTGAGCCGATCGCCGTGTATGCGGAGGACGGAAACTAC
>JBEKPI010000009.1:0-40271 GCA_049520855.1 Occallatibacter sp. | reverse complement strand
GCAAGAACTGCGCCGACTTTGGCATCGAGCTTTACGACGTGAACTCGCGCGAACAAGGCATCGTGCATGTGATCGGGCCGGAACTGGGCATCACCAAGCCGGGCATGACGATTGTCTGCGGCGACTCGCACACGGCGACGCATGGAGCCTTCGGGGCGCTGGCCTTCGGCATCGGTACCAGTGAAGTGGAGCATGTGCTGGCCACGCAGACGCTGCCGCAGTCGAAGCCCAAAACCTTCCGCATCACGGTCGAGGGCCAATTGCCTCTGGGCGTGACCGCAAAGGACATTATTCTCGCGATCATTGGGCAGATTGGAACCGACGGTGCAACCGGCTGCGTGATCGAGTATGCCGGTTCGGCAATTCGCGCGCTCTCGATGGAAGGCCGCATGACCGTCTGCAACATGAGCATCGAGGCCGGCGCGAGGGCGGGCATGATCGCCCCCGATGCAACGACCTTCGCCTACCTCAAGGGCCGCCGCTTTTCACCGCAAGGCGCGGCGTGGGACGAGGCCGTCGCCGAGTGGAGCAAGCTGGTCAGCGACAAGGGCGCGCGCTTCGATCGCGAGTTAGTCATCGGCGCCGCCGAGCTTGTGCCGTATGTCAGTTGGGGCACCAGCCCCGGCATGGTCGCGCCGATCACGGCAAGTGTTCCCGATCCGGCGGCGGCCAACAGCGAGATTGAGCGCAAGGGATTTGAACGCGCCCTGGAATACATGGACCTGAAGGCGGGGACGCCGATGGAAGAGGTCACGATCGACCGTGTCTTCATTGGCTCCTGCACGAATGGGCGTCTGGAAGATCTGCGCGCCGCCGCGCGCATCGCCGCCGGTTACAAGGTCTCGACGCACGTCAGCGCGATGGTGGTTCCAGGCTCGCAGGCCGTCAAGGCGCAGGCGGAGGCCGAGGGGCTGGACCGCATCTTTATCGAGGCCGGATTCGACTGGCGCGAGCCGGGCTGCTCGATGTGCCTGGCGATGAATCCCGACATTCTTTTGCCCGGCGAGCGCTGCGCCTCGACCAGCAACCGCAACTTTGAAGGCCGCCAGGGCCGTGGCGGACGCACACACCTGGTCTCGCCGGAGATGGCCGCGGCGGCGGCGATTGCCGGACACTTCGTCGACATTCGCAACTGGCCCATACACGAAATCGCCCACGAGCCTGCGCTGCAAGGAGGAAAGGTTTAATGGAACCCTTTCGCACACTCACCTCGCTGGCCGCGCCGCTCGACCGGACTAATGTCGACACCGACCAGATCATTCCCAAACAGTTTTTGAAGCGCATCGAGCGCACCGGCTACGGCGACTTTCTCTTCTTCGACTGGCGGCAGATGCCCACGGGCGAGCCGGTTGCCGAGTTTGTGCTGAACGACCCGCGCTATAAGGGCGCGCAGATACTCGTCGCGGGCAAGAACTTCGCCTGCGGATCGAGCCGCGAACACGCCGCTTGGGCGCTGAGCGACTTCGGCTTCCGCGTGGTCATCGCGCCGACCTTCGCCGACATATTCTTCTCGAACGCAGGAAAGAACGGCATCGTTCTGGCGCGGCTGAGCGAAGACGAAGTTGCACAACTGCTCAACAACGCAAAGACCATTGCGAACTATCAGCTCACTGTCTCGCTTGAAGACCAGACCGTCACCGACAGCCGCGGCTTCAACGCGAGCTTTGAGGTTGACCCATTCCGCAAGTTCTGCCTCATTGAAGGACTCGACGACATCGGCCTAACGCTGCGGCACGAAGCGGCGCTGGACAAATTTGAAGCAAAGCATGACGAAGCTGGATGGCTGAAGGCAAAGTGAAGCAGACAGCTTTCAGCTATCAGCTATCAGTAACTAAACCGCGGTACCAACAAGCTGAAAGCTGACGGCTGAAAGCTGAAAGCTAGAACGAAGTGAGCACAATGACCATCGAAGGCAAGCGACAAAGCATCCCGATGACTGAAGGCCCGAGCCGGGCCGCGGCGCGTTCTTATCTGCGCGGCGTCGGTTACACGAAGGAAGAACTGCACCAGCCCATTATCGGCATCGCCAACACCTGGACCGAGATCGGCACCTGCAATGTGCATCTGCGCGAGATCGCCGAGGCTCTCAAAGAGGGCATCCGCGAGGCCGGCGGCACGCCGATGGAGTTCAACACCATCACCATCTCCGACGGCATCACCATGGGCACGCAGGGCATGAAGGCCTCGCTGGTCTCGCGCGAAGTGATCGCCGACTCCATTGAGTTGATGTCGCGCGGCAACCTCTTCGACGGCCTGGTGGGCATCGGCGGCTGCGACAAGAATATGCCCGGCATCATCATGGCCCTCTGCCGGCTCGACATTCCGGGGCTTATGCTCTACGGCGGCTCCATCGCACCCGGCAAGCTCAATGGCGTGGACATTACGATTCAAAATGTCTTCGAGGGCATCGGCTCTCACGCCGCTGGCCGTATCGACGACGCCGGCCTTGAAGCTCTTGAAGCCAACGCCTGTCCCGGCGCGGGCGCATGTGGCGGCCAGTTCACCGCCAACACAATGGCTATGTCGGCGGAGATTCTGGGCATCGCGCCCATCTATCTCTCCGGCGTGCCCGCTACATCGAAAGACAAGCGCGAGGCTACACGCGAAGCCGGCCGCGTCCTGATGGACGCCGTCCGCGCCAATCGCCGCCCCTCGCAGATCATCACCCGCAAATCCCTTGAGAACACCATCGCCAGCGTGGCCGCCAGCGGCGGTTCCACCAACGCCGTCCTTCACCTGATCGCCATTGCCCGCGAACTGGGCATCCCGCTCACGGTTGACGACTTCGACATCATCAGCAAGCGCACCCCCTTTATCTGCGACCTGACTCCCGCCGGCAAATTTGTCGCCTCGGACTATCAGGCCGCGGGCGGCTCGCGCCTGCTTGCCAAGCGCCTCATCGAAGCTGGCCACGCCGACGGCTCCACGCTCATGATCAGCGGGAAGACGCTTGCCGAAGAAGCCGCGCTCGCTGTCGAAACTCCCGGCCAGGTCGTCATCCACACCTTCGACCACCCCATCAAGCCCACGGGCGGCCTCGTCATCCTCAAAGGCAATCTGGCCCCCGAAGGCTGCGTGATGAAAGTAGCCGCCGCCAATCGCGTCGAGCATCGCGGCCCGGCGCGCGTCTTTGATACGGAAGAAGCCTGCTTTGACGCCGTGCAGACAGGACAGATCCGTCCGGGCGATGTGCTGGTGATTCGCTATGAAGGCCCCAAGGGCGGGCCGGGCATGAGAGAGATGCTGCTGGTCACCGCGGCCGTCAGCTCCAACGCGGAACTAAGCGCGACCGTGGCTCTGTTGACCGACGGCCGCTTCAGTGGCGCGACCCGCGGCATGACAGCCGGCCACGTCGCGCCGGAAGCGTTTGTCGGCGGACCCATCGCTGCTGTGCGCGAGGGCGACATCATCCACTTCGACATACCCAACCGCAAACTCGACGTTGAAATCAGCGCCGAGGAGATGGCAGCGCGGCTGAAAGGCTTTACGCCGCCCGCGCTTCGTTGGCCGCGCGGCGTCTTCCGCAAGTACGTGGATCGCGTGAACTCGGCATCCGAGGGCGCAACGACGTAAAGGCAGCTTTTAGCTGTTAGCTATTAGCTTTCAGCCAAGAGCCAGTAACTCAGGAGCAGTATAAACGAGCTGGTATCGCCGGATAACAAGCTAAGAGCTGAAAGCTGATAGCTGATAGCTGAAAGCTCACAAAGGAGTCGCACATGGGAACCAACGCAACCACGCAAGCCGCCAACGCTCACCTCACCACTCCAACCCGCCTCACGGGCGCGGAGATCGTTTGGGCCACGCTGGTGGGCGAGGGCGTCACCGACGTCTTCGGCTACCCCGGCGGGGCGATTCTGCCCGTCTACGACGCGCTGCGCAAGTTTCCCATTCACCACACGCTGGTGCGGCACGAGCAGGGCGCGGCGCACATGGCCGACGGCTATTCGCGCGCCTCGGGCAAGGTGGGCGTGGCGATTGCCACCAGCGGTCCCGGCGCGACGAATCTGGTCACCGGCATCGCCACGGCCATGCTCGATTCGATTCCGATCGTCTGCATCACCGGCAACGTCTCGAGCAAGGTGCTGGGCACCGACGCCTTTCAGGAAGTGGATATCACCGGCATAACTCTGCCCGTAACGAAGCATAACTTCCTCGTTAGTCGCACAGAAGATATTGCTCCAGCGCTGCGCTCCGCATTTCAGATTGCGAAATCCGCGCGGCCCGGCCCGGTGCTGGTTGACATTACCAAGGACGCGCAGCAGGGCACGGCGATCTTCGACTTCGAGGCCGCCAAGCCGCGCCCGGTTCGTGTCCACCCCATGCGGAAGTTCGAGGACGCCTCCTTGGCGCAGGCTGCCGAGCTGATTCGCAACGCGAAGCGTCCCGTGATTCTGGCCGGCCATGGCATCATCGAATCCGGCGCGGAGGAGCAGGTGCGCACCTTGGCCGAGAGAACGCAGATTCCCGTGGCTCTCACGCTGCTCGGTCTCGGCGCCTTCCCGGCCTCGCACGCGCTCAACCTGGGCATGATGGGCATGCACGGCGAGTCATGGGTCAACCAGTCCATTCAGGATGCCGACCTGCTGATCGCCTGCGGGATGCGCTTCGACGATCGTGTAACTGGTTCGACCTCCACTTATGCCACCAAGGCCAAGAAGATTCACATCGAGGTGGACCCGGCCGAGATCAATAAGAACATCAAGGTCGATGTGGCGCTGATCGGCGATCTGCGCGAGGTGCTGGAAGAGCTGCTCCCGCGCATTAGCGGCCGCGACGGCTCCGCATGGCTCAAGAGCATCGATGCCAGCAAGGGCGCAGTGGCCGTGCGCGACATCAAGAACCTGCCTGACCTCGGCCACCTTTATGCCGCTCATGTTATTCACGACATCTGGCGCATCACCGGCGGCAACGCCATCGTGGTCACCGACGTGGGCCAGCACCAGATGTGGGAGGCGCAATACTACCACCACGAGTGGCCGCGCTCGCTGATTACATCGGGCGGCCTGGGGACGATGGGGTTTGCACTGCCCGCGGCGATTGGTGCCAAGTTCGCTTGCCCGGAGAAGGAGGTCTGGGTGGTGGCCGGCGACGGCGGCTTCCAGATGACCGCTGCCGAGTTATCCACTATCGTGCAAGAAGGCATCAAGATCAATATCGCCATCATCAACAACGGCTATCTCGGCATGGTCCGCCAGTGGCAGGAGTTCTTCTACGAGCGCAACTACGAATCCACGCCGCTGGTCAGCCCCGACTTCGTCAAGCTCGCCGGCGCGCATGGGATTCAGGGACGCGCCGTGCGCACGCGCGGAGAAGTCGAAGCCGCGGTCGATGAAGCTCGCTCGGCAACCGGCACATTCTTGCTCAACTTCATGGTCGAAAAGGAGGAGTCGGTGTATCCGATGATTCCCGCCGGCTCGGCATTGCACGAGATGATCCGCCGGCCCGGCGTTAATGACCCGCTGGAAGAATCGTAAGAAACAGCTTTTAGCTTCTAGCTTTTAGCTTCTAGCTTGTTCGTTGCCGCTCCAATTGTAGTTGCGGCTCGCACAAGGCAAGGAGCAAAAGCTAAAAGCTAAAGGCTAGAAGCTAGAGGCTGAATTTATGCTCCACACATTCGTCGCTTACGTTGAAGACTTGCCGGGCGTGCTGACGCGCGTGGCCTCGCTCTTCCGCCGCCTGAACATCAACATCAACTCGCTCACCGTGGGCCGCAGCGAGCGCGCAGGCCTTTCGCGGCTGACGCTGGTCTGCGAGGCCTCGGCCGAATCGGGGCACCGCATCCGCGCCAGCCTGTATAAACTGGAGAATGTCGTCGATGTGGACGACATCGCCCAGGCGCCGTCGGTCACTCGCGAGCTGGCGCTGATCAAAGTTGCCGCCACGCCGCGCAATCGCTCGGGCATCTTCGAGCTGGTCGAGGTCTTTCGCGCCCGCATTGTCGATCTCGCGCCGGAGTCGATGATGATTGAGATGACCGGCGTGGAAAGCAAGATCGAGGGGCTCATCCAGGTGCTCAACGAGGGCGAGGAGCGGGTGCTGGAGATATGCCGCAGCGGCAAGATGACCATGCGCCGCGGCCACCACACTAGCGGCGTGCTGCGCGCGATGGGCGCGGGCGAGTCCGAGCCGGAAGAGCGCGCCGAATCCCTGGAAGCTCTCGAAGCGGGCGCCGTCGCCGAGCCGGAATAACCGCGCCCGAAGGCCGCAGCCAGAACAGTTTTGAATCAACTTAACCGCTCAAGCAAAGGAAGACAAGAGAAAAACATGGCGAAGACTTATTACGATCACGATGCGGACTTATCCCTGATTCAGGCCAAGAAGGTAGCCATCATCGGCTATGGCTCGCAGGGTCATGCCCACGCTCTCAACCTCAAAGACTCCGGGGTCCACGTCAAGGTGGGCCTGGCGGCTAACTCGAAGTCCATCGCCAAGGCGCAGAAGGCCGGTCTGGAAGTAACCACCGTTGCCGAGGCCACCAAGTGGGCCGATGTGGTGATGGTTCTGGTTCCCGATCAGACCGCAGCCAAATTGTATGCCGAAGAGATCGGGCCGAACCTGACGGCGGGCAAGCTGCTGCTCTTCGCGCACGGCTTCAACATTCATTACAAGACCATCGTCCCGGCGGCGGGCATCGATGTGGGCATGGCCGCTCCCAAAGCGCCGGGCCATCGTGTACGCGAGGTCTTTGTCGAGGGCGGCGGGGTGCCCTGCCTCATCGCCGTCCATCAGGACGCGACGGGCACGGCCCACGCGCTCAATCTGAGTTACCTCAAGGGCATTGGCGGCACGAGGGCCGGAGTGCTGGAGACTACGTTCAAGGAAGAGACCGAGACGGATCTCTTCGGCGAGCAGTCGGTGCTGTGCGGCGGCGTCAGCGCGCTGATCAAGGCGGGCTTCGAGACGCTGGTCGAAGCCGGCTATCAGCCCGAGAGCGCCTACTTCGAGTGCCTGCATGAACTCAAGCTGATCGTCGATCTGATCTATCGCGGCGGCCTGGCCTACATGCGCTACTCGATCTCCGACACTGCCGAGTGGGGCGACTACGTGAGTGGCCCGCGCGTGATCAACGAAGAGAGCCGCAAGGCGATGAAGCAAATCCTGGCCGAGATTCAGGACGGCAGCTTTGCCAAGCGCTTTCTCGCCGACCAGAACTCCGGCCGCAAGGAGTTCTTGGCCTTCCGCGAAGCCGAAGCCAAGCACCCGGTCGAGATCGTTGGCAAGGAACTGCGCGCCGCGATGCCGTTCCTCGATCCGGTGACGGTCGAAGAAGTTGCCAAGAACCGGTAAAACAGCCTTTAGCTGTTAGCTGTCAGCTTTTAGCTGGAGCGCGTTATCAAAGACAGCTTCTCAGCCACCGCTTTGCTGTGTTTGCAAGTCGTCAAGAGAGCAAGTTTTCAAGTCAGCCGGCCTGTACCGCTTTTCGGTACGGGCCGGCTGTTTTCGTCCCAATCGAATTAACAAACACGGTCGAGTCAGGATTCTCATAAAGAAAGAGTTATGGGATGTAAATCGTCTGGGGCGGATGGAATCAATGAAATAATCTGCACGGATTTGGGGGTCAAAATAAATATGGAAGGGGGGAGGGGGTAGGCCGGTTTTTTTGCAGATATTTTTCCCGAATGCTGATATGGGGGGACGCAGCGCGCGCATAGAGTGGAGGCTGAAAACTATCGGCCCGCGGCTCCGGTTCTTGTTCATTCCTTTATTGTGCGCCGAAGAAAGGTAATTATCGGCAAGAACTTGCGTGGTACCCCAGCCTTTCGCACAGTACGCGAAAGGATGGGGCGCCAGGCTCCACGCCATTATTCGTGTGTAGCCGGCGGACCGTCGATGATCTCGTTTCCCTTGTAAGCACGCTCGACAATATAAGAGGTTGCCAGCTTATCGAGAAATATCCTGGAATGAAATGGCAGATCGTTGCCGATTTCTTTGTCGGTTTCAGGTGTGTCGTCCATTGACCAATTGTATTTACTGTTTAGATCGGAGTTGCATGTGGAAGGAAAAGTGACCGTCAAGACCCACACCATGTCTTCATCTGCAAGTTGTTCGCGAAACTTAACTCCTCGGGCCTGTAGTTTATCGAGCACTGTCTGGTAAGTATCCTTTCCAAGCACGATGCCATCAGGAGTCGCCACCTTTCTGCCAGACTTGCTTTCTAGCAGCAGAGACGAAACAACGGATTCTTCTTTGCTATTTGCGAAGGCATCGAGAGTGGAAGCATTGTTCTCCCACTCCCAACTCTGTGCGACCTTGTCGTGTTTGCCAGGTTGCCCATATGTAGTCTGAAAACCTTCTATTGAAGCGCCGGGAAGCATTCGCGGTTCCAGGTTTTCTCCGGAAGGCGGCTGAATGTATGCCGCACACCCTTCTATATGAATGACCGGGGCCGGTGTGATTTGCACTGCTTGCTTAGGCATGACGGAGGAAGAAATTGTTTGTGGGGGCCGCATCGCCGCAGAATGATGAAGTGACCTCAAGCCAGCAAACAGACCTGCCACAGCGCAAACAGTTAAAAGAGTCAGTGTGGGAATAGCCCAGGCCTTCTTGGACATTGCCCCTCCGAAGTCAAGAATGGAAGACAACCAAATTCTATACGGGATCCCGGTATTTGAAGCTTGCTTCTTTCGCTATGTAGCAGAAGAGCGCATGGGCATCTTCGAAGGCTTCCGCAAGAAAGTGAACTTCGTACCTCGTCAAGATTCAAGTTCACTTGCTGGAATGCCGAACTTGGCCCTGAGCTCCCGAAAGAGCTGCGCCGCCGGAACGCTGGGCCTGGGATCAGCCAGAGACTCCTCCGCAAGCTGGATAAGCCACTCATTGGTAGCCATCTCTTCGTGCTCCAACGCGAGCAAGCCGGCGCGGATCACCTCATCGGCACTGGCGTAAGAGCCGGATTGGACGCGGTCCTCGACGCTCTTCCGCAGCGGGCCGAGATCGACTATCAACGTGTTTTGTGCAGTCGCCATTGGGCCTCCGTGGACTTGATTGTACCGCAGTTCTCGTTCTGGCTGGATGGCAGTGGCGGCTACCCCGCAGCCCCAGCCGCAACATCAAAGACGCGGCGAGGTTGGGCACCTGGCTCGCAGTCGCGAGCGCCCTAATAGAAGCTGACATTCAGAATTGTGTTGTGATTTGAAGGAAAAACAGGCAAAAAATCACCTCCGAAGGAAGACTTCTCCTCGGAGGCGCTTGCATTTCACAAGTTAGACGGGGACCAGTAGCCGGCACTGGAGGTCGGTAGCGCGCGGCTACTGGTGATCCCTGCACAAACGAAGCTAGCTGCGGCTTCCCCTTTCCACGGCTACTCCGTGTCGCCCGGCTCGAAGAGGGACATCCTTGCTCGCCCTCTGAACCATGTTGACATATGGAGTCTCTCCTAAATAGGCAGGGCGTTCCGTGACGGCCATCACAGGGGTATGTTTGCCTTCCGAGGACAAGCACCGCCCCGATTTGAGCACTTTTGGAACGGCTCCGCTGCTCATTTTTTGACCAGTTTGCTCAAAGGTCCGCACTTTCCTCGGCAAAAAGCTCTGTCTTCTCAATAACCTCACAAGAGAGATTGACAAAGCGCGCCTCAGCTTTGAAAATCGGAGTTTCAGTTCCCTCCGAGGTAGACCCTCCGTGACAGCTCTCCTGAGTACGAATCTTGGCGCGACACCCTTGCTGGGCCGGGGCAAGGTGCGCGACCTTTACGCGGTTGGCGACGCGCTGCTGCTGGTGGCCACCGACCGCATCTCGGCCTTTGATCATGTGCTGGCGACGGGCATTCCCGGCAAAGGCAAGATTCTGACGCAAATTTCTCTCTTCTGGTTCGACCTGGTCTCGGATCTGGTTCCCAACCACCTGATCTCGGCCGAGGTGAGCGAGTTCCCTGCCTCGTTGCGGCCCTATGCCGATCAGCTCGAAGGGCGCTCCATGCTGGTCAAGCGAGCCAGCATGTTTCCCGTCGAGTGCGTGGTGCGCGGCTATCTGACGGGTTCGGGTTGGAAGGAGTACAAGGCGAGCCAATCGGTCTGCGGCATCCCACTACCCGGCGGTCTCAAGGACGGGTCGCGGCTGCCGGAGCCACTCTACACTCCGTCGACCAAGGGCGAGGCTGGAACGCACGACGAGAACATCTCGTATGCGGCCACCGAAGCTGCCATCGGCGCGGCCGATGCGGCGGAGCTGAAGCGGCTGACGCTGGCGATCTACAGCAAGGCCGCCGGGTACGCCGAGACGCGCGGGTTGATTTTGGCCGACACAAAATTCGAGTTTGGCAGAACAGCGGAAGGAATTATTCTGGCTGATGAGGTGCTGACGCCGGACTCCTCGCGTTTTTGGGAGGCTGCGGCGTGGAAGCCGGGCGGCGCGCAGCCTTCATTCGACAAACAGTTCGTGCGCGACTATCTTGAGACAATCCATTGGAACAAGCAGGCGCCCGCGCCGGGATTGCCGGACGAGGTAGTGGAGCGCACGCAGGCCAAGTACCTTGAGGCCTTCCGCAGGCTGACCGGGCGAGAATTGAATTTGTAAGGCGCGGACGGTGCGCGGTATGGAATTGGTGGACTGGGTTATCGTGCTGGTCATGGTGGCGTCCGTGCTGGGCGGGCTGGCCCAGGGCTTCTTCCGCTCTGTCTGCTCGCTGGGCGGCTTGCTGCTGGGGCTGGCTCTGGCGGCATGGAACTACCGCAGGGCCTCGGCGGTGCTCTTGCCCCTGGTGCATAGCCAGCGAGTGGCCGATACGGTCGGGTTTCTGCTGATTGCGGCTTTGATCATGGGGCTGGCCGGCATTGCCGGAAGCATTTTATCCAAGGTCTTCCACCAGGTGGGGTTGGGTTGTTTGGACAGGCTGGCCGGGGCGATCTTCGGATTCTTTCAAGGCGCGCTGACGGTGATGCTGGTGATTCTGGTGAGCGTTGCATTTTTTCCCAAGGCCCAATGGCTGGCGGAAGCCAGACTTCCAAGGTTGTTTTTCGGGGCATGTCACTTGAGCACGCAAATGAGCCCGGCGGAGTTGGCGGAGCGTGTAAGGCAGGGGCTCAAGGCACTGGAGGAAGAGTCGCCGCGATGGCTGCATGAGGGCCGCGGCGGAGTTTGATCGAGGGCCTCGCGCGGCCCGGCGGAATATGTCAATCTAAGAGAACAGCAAGAGGTGGACGTGAGACGAGAACTGGACAGCCTGGTGACGCAGATGCATTCGAGCGGCATCCGCTATGAGGACGCCGTGCGCGATTTTAAGAGGCAGTATCTGCGCGAAGTATTGATGGCGCACCGGGGCAACCAGTGCAAGGCGGCCGACGAGTTGGGGATGCATCGCAACACGCTGAGCCGCACCATGGCTGAGTTGGGATTGAACCTGGCCGAGGTGCGCGCCGGCCTCAAGCGTCCGCCGCGCAGCGAACGTCCTGTCTATAGCGCGGTACGGCCGATCTATCGGCAGGGCTGACAGCGCTCATCAAGGACAATGCAGACCACTCCACCGATCCACGAAGCACGAAATCAAGCCGCGCGCGTGCTGATCGAACCGGGCTTTGCCTGGGATGGGCAGGACGCTTATCTGTTCGACATCGACGGCACGCTGCTGCGCGATCCCGACCGCATCCACGTGAGTTCCTTCGTATCGAGCATCGAGCGGGTGATGGGCTTTGCAGTCACGCTGGACGGCGTTCCGATCCATGGCGGCACGGATACGGCGATTCTGCGCGAGGCCTGCCGCCGGGCTGGAATTCCCGCCGAGGTACTGGAACCGCAGGTTGAGGCGATCCTGGAGGCGATGCGGCAGACTGTCGCGGAGCGCCGCCACGAACTGAAGCTGAAGCTGATGCCGGGGGTGGAAGACGCGCTGGAGCACCTGGCGCGGAAGGGCGCGTTTCTGGGCTTGGCCACTGGGAACCTGGAGGCAATCGGCTGGATCAAGATTGAGCAGGCCGGGCTGCGCGAGTGGTTTCGCTTCGGCGGCTTCAGCGACGGTTTTCCTATTCGCGCCGAATTGATTGGCCATGCGGCGCGCAAGGCGCGTGAGCTGGCCGGTGCCGATGCCCGCATCTGCGTGGTCGGCGATACTCCGAACGATATTGCCGCGGCACACGCCAACCAACTGCCGGTGATCGCCGTAGCCACAGGCAACTTCAGCTTCGATGCGCTGGCGGAGCTTCAGCCGCAGGTTTGCGCTTCCTCACTGGCCGATCTGCTGACGAGGCAAGAGGCGGCGCTATGAGGCGGCTACGAATCGTCCCAACGGCCTTGGCGGCCATGCTTTTGGCGGTAGCTTTCTACCGCGCTCCGGCCCAACAGCCGGCCCCGGCCACCAAGACCGCGGACCGCGGGGACGCGAAGCAGGTTCTGCCGCCGCGCAACTCCGACCGGCGGCGGGCGGCAAAACTCTATCTTGCGGCCAGCAAGCTCTATGTTCGCGAGCAGTTTGAAGAGGCCATGCGCGGCTATGAGCAAGCGGCCAAGCTTGACCCATCGAATGTCGACTACCCGCTGGCGGCGAGCGTCGCGCGCAGTCACGCGGTGACGGCGCTGATCCAGGCCGCTGCCAAAGACCGGATGCGCGGCGATGCGGCCTCGGCGCGCGCTGCTCTGGCTCACGGGCTCGAATTGGACCCGGAAAACGCCCAGGTCGGCAGACACTTGAACGAACTGGGCGACGATGCCCTGCTGGGACAATCGAGGCCCATCTACGAGCAGCGCGCGAAGGTGGCCGGCGGGCTGGTGGAACTGGAGCCTGTTGCCGGCTCACACAGCTTCCACCTGCACACCGACCAGCACCAGATCATCGAGCAGGTCTTCAAAGCCTACGGGATTCAGGCCTCCGTGGACGCCAGCGTCCCCAACGTCCAGGCCCGTATCGATGTGGATGACGCCAGCTTCGAGGCGGCGGCGCGCATCGTTGAACTGGTGACGGGATCGTTCTACGTTCCGCTGGACACGCACAGCGCGCTGGTGGCCCGCGACACTCGCGAAAACCGCGACTCATTCGTGCGCGAGGGATTGGAGACGGTCTATCTAAACGGGTTGAGCTCGACGGAGCTGGCCGACACCAACAACATTGCCAGGGTTCTCTTTGGCGTGCCGCAGACGGTGGCCCAGCCCGGATCGGGTTCGATCACTCTCCGCGGGCCGGAGAAGACGCTGAAGGCCTTCAACGCCACCATGCGCGAGTTGGTCGACGGGCGGAACCAGGTGATGCTGGAGGTGCGCCTGATCCAAATTGCGCACACCAGCGCGCGCAACACCGGAGTCCAGCCGCCGCAAAGCATGACGGCCTTCAACGTCTATACCGAGGAGCAGTCGATCCTGAACGCAAACCAGGCGCTGGTGCAGCAGATCATCAGTTCGGGTTTAGCCTCCGCCAACGATCCGCTTGCGATTCTTGGCATTCTGGCGGCATCCGGCCAGGTCTCCAGTTCTCTGTTCACCAGCGGCTTTGCCTTGTTTGGCGGCGGCCTGACGCAATCGGCGTTCGCGCCGGGCGGGCTCTCAGCCAACTTCGATCTGAACTCCTCCGACTCGCGCGAACTGGATGAGATGCAATTGCGCCTGGGCGACGGAGAGGCCGCAACGATGCGCTCCGGCTCGCGTTATCCCATCCAGACTTCCTCGTATTCCCCCCTCGGAGGCAGTGTTCCGAATATATCGGGGCTGAACCGCGCGGGAGCTTCCGGCGGCCTCGCTTCGCTGCTGGCTTCCTACGGCGGCAGCGTGCCGAATACTCCGCAGGTGCAGTACGAGGACCTGGGCCTGACGCTGAAAGCCACCCCCAAAGTGATGCGCAACGACGAGGTCGCGCTCACCATCGACTTGAAGATCGATGCCCTGGCCGGAGGCTCCATCAATGGCAATCCCATTCTTAACAATCGCACGTGGTCCGGGGTGGTGACGCTCAGGCCCGGCGAGGCCGAGGTGGTGGTGAGCGAGTTGGATAAGTCCGAGAGCCGCGCCGTCAGCGGCGCGCCGGGAATCAGCGAAATTCCCGGCCTGAACGACCTGACCGGCAAAGACAACCAGAAGAACTATGCATCGCTGCTGATTGTGATCACACCCCATGTAATCCGCGGCACACAGGCAGCCGGCCACTCGCCGATGATGCGCGTAGATCGCGACGGACCAGGGATAGGGGCCTGGCACCGATGATCGGGTTCTTCCCCGTTCCTTGCTACCTCAAGCAAAATCCCAGGCTAGGCGCAATCTCGATCAAGGAATTGCGCCTGGCCTGGGTTTCTATCCTGCCGTGCGGCGGCTCAGGACCGAGGCCGGAACATTCTCACTGGGCCACGCCGTCCAGCTTCGCCTGGAACAGGACGATCTGTTTGATCGTCTCGTAGGGAATATTAGGGGGGACCAGGCGGCCATTGACCA
Organism: Occallatibacter sp.; assembly: GCA_049520855.1. Classification (GTDB taxonomy): domain Bacteria; phylum Acidobacteriota; class Terriglobia; order Terriglobales; family Acidobacteriaceae; genus Telmatobacter. The sequence goes on along the minus strand of JBEKPI010000009.1, from coordinate 25,925 downwards.
CCAGTATGGGAGTCTGATTGATGCCCAAGTCCTGGGCGAGCTTCTCGGAAGCCGCAACCGCGGCAACAGCCGCGGGCGCTGCGGCACAGGCAGCGATCTTCGCCGGGTCCAGTCCGGCCTTGGTCACTGCGCTGTTGAGGGTCAAAGCGGCGCCATCGGCGGTCGCCAATCCGTCCTGGCCGTCAAAAACGGCCGAAGCGTATGTGAAGAAGGCGTCGCTGCCCCCCTGCTTGGCCACGCAAACGCCGTACGCGGCCGCGCCGGCCGCCGCCGGATGCTGAGACAGCGGGAAGTTCTCAAAGACGATGCGGGCCTTGGGGAAATCCACGGCCAGCTTATCCATATTGGCCTGCGCTTCCTTGCAATGGGGGCACTGGAAGTCGGCAAACTCGACCATCTCCAGATCCTTCGCGGCCGAACCTCGATAGGGACCGTCGGCCCTCTGCTGCAACTTCGCGCGATCCTCCGCGTAAGGGTGCTCGCCGAAGGGAATGATTTCGTCGCCGGCAATGATGTGCTTGCCGTCGGGCAGCACATAGAACTGAAGCGCCGAGGTCTTCTGCTTTCCGGTCTTGTCCCCGGCCAGAACAACCACCTTGCTGATGCCCTCGACGGAAGTATTCAGGATGGCCTGTACCTGCCAGATGCGGCTGTCGTCGTAGCCCCAACTGGCCTGAATGAAGGCGTTGACGGTCTCTTTGGTGGGCGTGGCGGCGGTGAAGTTTGCAGGGTCGGGCTTGGGAAAGACGGGCGCCGCGGCCGGAGCCGGCGCGGACGGAGCCTGCTGAGACTGGTCTGGCGCGGGTGCGGCCGGCGTTTCCTGCTGGGCGGCGGCCCGAAACACAGGCAGGCACAAGACAACCAGCGCCAGGGCGCTGGCAAAACGGGCGAATGGACGGATCAAGCTATTTCTCCTTGAACGTGGAAAAACTGAACTGCGGGATGGCTCCCAATTACTAGCTTATACCTGAACTTTGACGGCAATGGGAAACCGGCGGCCCATGCCGAAGGATTTCGAGGTCACCTTCAGCACGGGAGCGGCCTGCTGGCGCTTGTACTCGGATCTCTCCACCAGGCGCACGGCCTGTTGGACGAGTTCCAGAGGAAATCCGTGAGCCTGAGCGATCTGCTCGGGGGTCTCATAGCGTTCGACGTAGGCCTCGATAATGGGATCCAAAATCTCGTAATCGGGCAGTGAGTCGGTGTCTTTCTGGTCTGGACGCAGCTCGGCCGAAGGCGCCTTTTCGAGAATTGCCCAGGGAATCACTTCCCTGTCGCGGTTGATCCAGCGGCAGATCTGGTAGACGCGCGTCTTCACCAGGTCGCCGATGACCGCCAGCGCGCCAACCATGTCGCCATAGAGCGTGCAGTAGCCCACAGCCATCTCGGATTTGTTGCCGGTAGTGAGCACCAGCGCGGAGAACTTGTTGGAGAGGGCCATAAGCAGGCCGCCGCGAATCCGTGACTGGATGTTCTCTTCGGTGGTGTCGGGCCTGGTTCCCGTGAAGAGCGGCTCCAGCGTGCGGGTGAACTCCGCGAAGAGGCCGCTGATGCCGATCACGTCAAAACGAATCCCCAGGTTGGCCGCCAGTTGGCGGCTGTCGTCGATAGATCCGGCCGAGGAGTAGGGGCTGGGCATGCCGATGCCGGCGACGTTCTCCGCTCCCAGAGCGTCTCTAGCGATGGCCGCCACCAGCGCGGAATCGATGCCGCCGCTGAGGCCCACCAGGACTTTCTTGAAGCCGCACTTGCGCACATAATCGCGTGTGCCGAGCACCAGGGCGCGGTAAGCGGCCTCCGTGTCGTCGTCTTCAGGCGTAGGCACGACCGGCGCGTCAAACGGATCGACAAACACCAGATCCTCTTCAAACGAGGCGGCCTGGGCGATCAACTCGCCCTCCGCATTGAGGGCCAGCGAGGAGCCGTCGAAGATCAGGCTATCGTTGCCGCCTACCTGGTTCGCCATCAGCACCGGCACTCCGTCGCGCCGCGCGATGGCGGAGAGCATCTCCCTGCGAATGGCGCGCTTCCCGTGCCAGAAAGGAGAGGAAGACAGGTTGATATGCACGGCGGGCTGCTGGACCATCAGCTCTTCCATCGGGTCGATTTTGTAGAGGCGGCGCGGCCAGAAGTTCTTGTCGTTCCAGGCGTCCTCGCAGATGGTGACAGCCAGCCGGACGCCGTCCAGTTCGACGATCCGTTGGGGCTGCGACGGGGCGAAGTAGCGCTGCTCGTCGAAGACATCGTAGAAAGGCAGCAGGCGCTTGTGCTGTTCGAGCAGAAGGCGGCCACGATCCAGCAGTACGGCGGCGTTGACGGCTGGCTTTCCGCTGTCTCCGCTGGCCGGCAGCGCCACGCCCGCCAGCACCGCGGTGGGCAAGTCGCGGGTGGCCTCGGCCAGTTCATCGACGGCCGCGCGGCAGCGGGCCAGGAAGCTCGGCTTTTCAAGGAAGTCGGCGGGCGGGTAGCCGCAAAGGACCAGTTCTGAAAACACCGTGAGACGCGCGCCCCCGGCAGCGGCGCGGCGGCTGGCCCCAACAATCTTTTCAAGGTTTCCCGTGAAATCCCCGACAGTCGGATTGATCTGGGCCAGTGCGATCTTCACACTTCCAGTTTAATCGAGGAGACAGCTTCTAGCCTTTAGCCACTAGCTACCGCCCGCGCTTCCGAAAAGCTAGGGCTAGAAGCTAGGAGCTAGGAGCTACGTTCCAGTGCCGGCGAAAACCACGCCGATGGTGCGCAGGATGATCTGGAAATCCAGCCAGATGCTCCAGTTTTCAATGTAGGTAACGTCCAGCGAGATGTAGCTGTCGAACGACGGATCCTGACGGCCCTGCACCTGCCACAGGCCGGTGATGCCGGGGGTCACGTCGAGCCGGCGCAGGTGGCCCAGCTTGTACTCGCGGACCTCGCTACCGATGGGCGGCCGCGGACCGACCACGCTCATATCCCCGCGCAGCACGTTGAGGAACTGGGGGAACTCGTCCAGCGAATACTTGCGCAGGAAGCGGCCCAGCTTGGTGATGCGGGGATCGTTCCTGACCTTGAACAGCACGCCCTCGCGCTCGTTCATGTGCATCATGGCGGCGCGCTGTTCTTCCGCGCCGCTGACCATGGTGCGGAACTTGATGCAGCGGAAGACGCGGCCCTTCTTGCCGATGCGATCGGAAAGATAGAAGATCGGGCCGGGGGAATCCAGCTTGATGGCGATGGCGACGGCCAGCAGCACCGGCGAAAGCACGATCAGCGTCAGGGCGGCGAAAACAATGTCAACCGCGCGCTTGAGCAGCAGCGCCATCTCCGGTACATGGCCGCGATGCAGCGGAATGGTCGGGAACTGGCCGATGTATTCTATCGAGCTGTTCCAGGTCAGGCCGTCGTACATGTCGGGGACAATGCGCAGGTCAACGCCATAGGTGCGAGCCTGCGCCAGGACGCTCTGAACCACGCTGCGCTCGCAGGGCGTGGTGAAGAATATTTCATCCACAAACTGTTTGCGGGCGTGCTGGAAAAGCCCATCGAGAGTGCCAACCACGTCTCCGGGGGTTGCCGTCTGGCTGGGAACGGCGCCGGAAAACTCAATGAACCCCTTGAATGTGTATCCCAGATGGCGAATGCTCTCCAGGTGATGGCGCAGGGCGTGCGCCTCTGGCCCCGTGCCTACGATGAGCACGTTGCGCGTGCCCACCCCGCGCTCAAAGCTGCGGTAAAGATAAAGGCGATATACAAGGCGGCGCAGGCTGAGGCCGACGGTGACAAGTCCCACCGTGACCAGAACGATGGTGCGGGAAATATCCTCGGCATGAACCAGATAGAGGGTGCCGGTAAGCAACAAGCCTGAGGTCAGGCAGGCCTGCAAACTGAGGCGCTGCTCGTGGAGAATATTGTTGAGGCGGGTGGGCGAATAAAGATTCAACCGCCGGCTGGTAACAATCAGCGAGACAGCGAAGAAACACAGAAGGACGAGCAGTATCCCCATGGAACGGCCATGGATCAGCGTGCCGCGCCAGAACCCCCGCGCGTCGGCCACCAGGCCGCCATGCTGTCTATAAACGGTGGCAAGCACCACCGATGCGACAATCGTAATCGCATCCAGGACCATCCACAGCTTGGTCTTGCCCCTCGACCCGCGCACGCCATCCGCGGCCGATCCTCCCTCCCACTCCTGCGAAGAAGAAACCGATGCGGAGACTCTTTGCCAAAAATCCGATGTTGCCATAGGCGCTTCGCAAACCTCAAACGATCGAAAGGTGAGGGGAATTGGTACGCTGTGCCCAATGGGAAACACACAAGGAGCAAAAACCAAGCGCGACGACGAAAGCTGGCCCCAATTCGAGTTTGAAAGATTTTCGGGTCGGGGACCGCAAATTAGCCTGCAAAATTCCCGTCGCCAAGAATGAACCACGCCGGATCGATCTTGCCCAGCTATGATCTTCGTTTTGTGTGGCCTGCAGCCATCGCCGGCCAACTGCGGCAAAAGCTTGTGGTCATTGACCGAAGGGGGAACTGGCCTGACCGCAATCGAATGAGTGCAAAGATATGAACTTCAGCGGAGAACCAGCAACCCGTCCAGCTGAAGTAAACCAATCAGATAAGCAATTGTACCGCACAATTTCCGCTGCGCCAGTCCCTTGGCCGAAATTTCCTTCCAAAAGTCTTCTGGCCAGAATCTTGCCGAGGCCAGCATCGACAGGATCACCCTCGGCGGCGATGCATTGCAAGGAAAATCCATCGGTCGATGGGTTACGGGACGAAAAGCGCCCTATTCCGAAGGTAACGCGTAAGCGTCCAGAGCAAGGAACTGCTGAATGTGCGCGTCGGGCGAGGCCAGAAACCCCGCGACCGGCCCAAAAAAATGGGCGCGGCCCTGATGGAGGAAGAGCACCAGGTCGGCCAGCCGCTCGGCAAATCGCATATCGTGCGTGACCACAATGCTGGTCTTGCCAAGATGGACCTTTAGAATTTCGATCAGGTCGCCGAGGCGGCGGGCGATGATCGGATCGACCATGGTGGTCGGCTCGTCGTAGAGGACCACCTCGGGCTCCGCCGCCAGAGCGCGGGCGATGGCCACCGCGCGCTTTCGTCCGGTCGAAAGGCTGGCCGGCAGAGCATCCGTCACATCCTCGGCGCCTACCACGCTGATCAACTGATCGACCTTCTCTTGTATCTGATCTTCGGTGAGGCCGCCGCGTTCGCGCAGCGGAAAGGCCACGTTTTCGCGCACGCTCAGCGAATCGAAGAGCGCGCCGTTCTGGAAGACCATGGTGACGCGCTTGCGGATTTCCCTCATTCCCTCCTCGCTCAGCGTGGTAATCTCCTGGCCTTCGACGCAAATGGATCCCGTATCCGGCTTGAGAAAGCCCATCAACATGCGCAGCGCCACCGACTTGCCTACGCCGCTGCGGCCCAGAATGCAGAGGGTCTGCCCGCGATTCATCGAGAAGCTCAGATCCTCGAGAATGGGCCGGCCGTCAAACGAGATACCGACATGGCTGAAGCGGATGATGGGCCCCGTGGTCGAAGAGGTCTCAATCGAGGGCTGCTCCAAAGACAGCGTCTCGGCAATCTCCGCATTGGTGAGCGAATCGGACATAACCTTAGATTCAGATTACGCGATGCGAGCCGCGAGGGTTAAACTTTCTGTCTTCCGGCCCTCGGACCTCGGACGTTGCCAATTCTCGCCCAATAATTCTGATCTTTCAGTGCGTGAAGCACAGCTCTTCCTTGTCCCTGTTCTCTGTCTTCAAAAAATGGGCGGCAAGAGTCGCCTCCTGCCGCCGCCCGTCCCTGGGTTGTCTTGAAGGTACTGCAATGGTGCTAAACCTTTACTGCAAGAGCTTGGTCACTTCCTGCTGCACGCTGTTGGCCTGCGCCAATGCGGCGATGCCGGTCTGCGAGAGAATCTCGTACTTCGACATATTCGATGTCGCCGAAGCGTAATCGGTTGCCTGGATCGCGTTCTGCGCCGAAACCACGTTCTCCTGCTGCGTGCTCATCACCTGGCTGACAGAGTTCAGCGTATTGATCTGCGCGCCGATGTAGCCGTCCTGCGCCGACACGTCGCTGATAGCCACGTTGAGATCGTTCAGCACGGTCTGCGCATCGGCCTGGTTGGTCAGGTCCGTGCCGCTCAGCGAAATGCCCGCCGCATCCGAATAGCTGATGGCGGCAATTCCGCCCGCTGAGTCCGTGTCCATCGTGAAGCCCGTGTTGAGTGTTCCGCCGTATGTTGGCAGCGCGCCGACCGCCGTCGACTTGTCCGAGATGCCGCCGGCGCTTGAGATCCCAATGCTGTAGTAGTCTTCCGCCGTTGTCACCGGCGCGGCAGCCGCATAGGTCACGGCTCCCGTGCCAATCGTCTGGTCGCCGCTGACGCTCCCGACTGCCTTCGCGTACGCCAGCGTCAGCGCGGAGTTGGACGAAGTGAAGACGATGTTCTTGCTCGTTTGGTTGTAAGTGGCCGTAACTCCGTAGCCGCCGGCATTGATTGTCTTCGCCAGATCCTGAAGAGTGTCGGTCGTGCCCGTTCCCCCCAGCGTGATGGAATTCGCGCCGATCGTCAGCGTGCCATTCAGCACATCCGTAATCGATTCCCCAACCCCGCCCAGCGTCAATGTGCCCACCGTGCTGGAGCTTGCGGCGTTGGTTGTGGGCATTGCCGACATCGATGCGGACGTGGCTGCGGCAACCGTGTCGGATGTGCCCGTGGTGCTGAGGGTTGTCTGCACAGCGCCCGCCCCGCCGCCGGCGCTCGTAATCGTCAACACCGCGCCCACCACCGTTGCGTTCACGCCCGCCCCGGCCGGTTGTGTGGCTGCCCAATCGTTGATGGTCTTCGCCAGGTCGGCGAGGTTGTCCGTCGTGCCCGCCGTGCCCAGTGTGAAGGCTGTCAGCGTGCCGGATTGCCCCGTGATATTCAACAGGCCGCCGGTCAGAATATCGCTGGCATTGCCGAGCGTGAAGGTGCCGATGGTGCCGGCGACGTTGCCTTTCGGCGCGCCCGCGATGTTCACGACGGGGATAGTGCCATCCACCGCCGTCACGGCGTCCATGATATTCGTCCCGCTTACGCTCGCCGTGGAGCTGGCCGAAGTGAAGGTCAGCGTCGAGCCAACCACCGACGCGGTGATACCTAAGCCGTCGGCGTTGATCGTTGCCGCAAGGTCGTTGATGTTGTCGGTCGAGTCCGCCAGTCCCAGGGTGATGGTGTGGCTTGCGCCGTTGGCCCCGGTGATGTTGAGGGTGCCGGCCAGGGGATCGAGCGCGGTCCCTCCCACTGTCAGAGCTCCAATTTCGCCGGCGCTGGTTCCGGTGCCCACGCCTGGGCCAGAAATAATGATGCCAGTGTCGGCGCCGCTTCCGCCCCCGTAGAGGGCCGCGGCAGCCGTAGCCACTGCCCCGGTGCCAGCCTGCGTGGCCGTGCCGAAGGTCGCGCTCAAGCCCAGTCCCGACCCGTTGATCGCGCTCATCAATCCCTGCACCGTGTTTGCATAGTTGGTCCCGTTGCCCACGCTGATCGTCGCCGTGGCAGGCGAAACCGCTCCATTCACCCCTGTCTTCAAATAGGAGACCTGAATGCTCGTGGTCGCCGTGGTGAGGCCCAGGCTATCGTTGACCAACGCCTTCATGCCGTCGTTCGACAAATCGATGAAGACGTTCGTTCCGGTGGCGCCGTTGCCGTTGCCGTAGGACATCACGCCGTTGGTGTCGCCCACGCTCGACTCGGAGAGCGAGTGAATGTTCAGGTCGTCGATGGACGATCCCGCCGTCGAAGAATCGCCCGTATAGATGGCGATCGTGTTTCCGGCAAAAACCTGCTCCTGGTTGTAGGTCGTCGTCGATCCGATGTTGTTGATCTCGGCCAGAATCGACTGGTACTCCTGGTTGGCCGCGCCCTCCTGCGTGCTGTTGAGCGTGCCGTTCGAGGCTTCCGTGGCCAGCGTCACGGCGCGGTCCAGCAGGCTCGTCACCTGCGAAAGAGCGCCATCGGCAACTTGCAGCAGTCCCACGCCTTCCGTAGCGTTGGTCTCCGACTGCGTCAGCGCTGTCTGGTTGGCCTCCAGCCCGTTCACTAGCGAGAGGCCCGCGGCGTCGTCCGCCCCGGAGTTGATCTTCGACCCCGACGACAACTGCTGCAAGACCGTCTGCAAGCTGCTGTTGGTGTTGTTCAGGTTGTTCTCTGCGTAGATCGCCGACAGATTGTTCAAAACACCGAGGGCCATGGGGTACTCCTTTTCGATGCATCCAATCGGCCCCGCCCGGCGCTGCGTCTCTCGCTTCGCCCGGCCCTCCGCGTCCTGCGGATGGGCTTCTTTGCATCCACCCCATTCATCGGTACAGCGGAAAATAACTTTAGTCACAAATTTAAGAATTGATTTCGCCCCCGTTTGTCGCGCCTTGATTCAAGCTGTCCAGCTTCCGTCCAAACCCTGTCTCGAAGCGATTCAGCGGCTGTCCCGTTGCGCTCCACCCGCTTGTATCGCTTCGCGACAGCCAAAGCGCCTCCAACGCCCTTTGCGGAGCCTCATAAAGGCACTCCCAACTGTGCCTCGCGACCCCGTTTTGCGCGCACAAAAAGCAGCGGCAAGAGGATTCCCTCTTGCCGCCAATTACCTTGACTCCAACTTTGCGTTCTCTCTGCCTGAAATTTGCTTCGTCAGCCCTCGCTACTGCTCGACTCCCGCTCCGGGGGCAGCGGGCGCTTGCGGCTCCGTGCTTGGTTGAGCGGGAGGTTGCGGTGGGGGTGGAACCGACTGCGGCGGTGGCCCTTGGCGATGATGTTGCCCACCCGGTCCCTGGCCACCCTGCTTCCAACCTTCTTGCCCCTGCCCGTCGGGGCCGCGTCCCTCCCGTCCCTGGCCGCCGCGATCCCATCCGCCGTGGCCTTCACCGTGGTTGGCGCGAAAAGCCTTGATCTGCTTCCACTGCTCCGGCGTCAGCTTGTTCCGAATCGCCAGCAGGAAACGCGCATTCGCCTTCTCCAGCTCGGCCCGCGCCTGCGCCACCTTGTCGATCTGACCAAGAATCCGCGCCTCGTCCTGCTGGTCCGCGTTCACCAGCGAATCCATCTCCAGCTCCGCCTTCTCTTCGTTGGCCCGCAGGTCGATCAACTTCTCCCGGTGCTCCAGCAAAATGCCGTCAAACGCCTTCCGCTGCTCATCGGTCAGCTTCAACTGCTCCACAACCTTGGGATTGTTCCACCAGCGCCCATGGTCGCCTTCCGGCCCAAAGGCCCGCTCCATTGGAGGCCGATGCTCCCCGAAACCCGGCCCGCGCCCCACTCCCATTCCGTCGCCCGGCGCCTGCGCCATCGCCGTGCCCGCCAGCAAAACCCCCGCCATCGCCAATCCCAACCCAAATCCCTTCATCGCCTGTTCCTCTCCATCGCTCAGCCCTCGATTGCGCGAGGGTCTGTTGCTGTTCCCCAATCCTTGTTCTTACCGGGTCTCGTCCCCGGCCATCAGTTGAGCCAGCGGCTCCATGGCGCTCGGAACTTCCCGCGATACGTCGCTGTCCACCTTGGCCAGCAGATCCTCTTCCTCCTGCCGAGCCTGCGCCTGGGCCGCCAGCCGCTGCTGCTCCGCCATGCGCGCCGCGGCAACTCTGGCCAACTCCTGCCGATGATGGCGATCATAGACGCCGCCGGAGACGCCCCCCGCCACCAGAGCCAGCCCCAGCGCCCAACCTGCTGCCAGCCGCCAGCTCCGCTGCCGCGCACTCGCCGCAACCGGCCGGGGCCGGCTGTACTCAACCCCGCTCCACTCATGAACGCACAAACTGAAGTCTCTCAGCGCCTCATCCAGCTCGCCCGGCCCGTCCGCGAACTTGCTCACTCCGCCAGCCTCGCCGACTCCGATATTTGCATCGCCCTTATCCATGAAACTCATCGCCTTCCCCCCAGTTCCGCGCGCACCCTGGTCAAAGCTCGCGAGAGGTGCGCCTTCACCGTTCCCTCGTTGAGCCCTGTGGCCTGCGCAATCTGGCGCAACTCCATCTCTTCCACATAGCGCAGCAGAAACACCGTCCGCTGGCGTTCGCTCAAACCCTCGACCGCCAACCCCACCTGCGCCACCCGCTCCCTCGCCAGCAACTGCTGCTCCACCGACCGTTCCCCGCTCGGCAGCCAGTCGCCCGCTTCCTCCAGGCTTACGGCATGGGTCTGCGTCTGCCGCCAGAACTGCATCCGCCGGTTGCGCCAGTGGTCCTTCTGCAGGTTGATCGCGATCCGCATCAGCCAGGTCATCGCGCTCGACTCGCCGCGAAAGCTCCCCCAGTTCCGATGCGCCTTCAGCAGGCACTCCTGCGTCAGCGTCTCGGCCAGGTCCGCGTCGCGCGTCGACGAGAGCAAAAACCGGAAGATCTGCGGACGGTGCCTTGCGACAACAGACGAGAACTCCTCGGCGGTAATCTCCTCTGCCGTGGCCATGGTCATCTCTTCCAATGCTGTGCCGGCTGCCATCACTCAGGTAGACGCCCGCACCGGCTGCAAGTTTACAGCGCCGGAGCCAAATCTTGACGATTCGCCAGCCCATCGCCCCGGTCTTGAGGCCATGGCCTCGATTTTGAGGAGGATTGGAACGGGCTATTCGCGCTTGGGAGATCGGTTTGACGAAGAATACGCTCTATTGTCCTGAGTCCAATGTTCGTTTACAAAATGACCTGTCATCCTGAGCGACCGTAGCGCGGCGAAGGGAGTCGAAGGATCTGCTGTTCGGTGCCCGCCTTCATCAACGAACTGTTGACTCACCTGACTATGGTTTAAGCGTTCGATAAGCTCGGCAAAGTGGAATCTCTAGACCCGCTGGCGGAAGCCGCGCAGCCTACTCAGGCTTTCCCGTGTAGTGATGACTGTGATGGGCTTGCTCGTGATCCTCCAAGGATTCCAGGTGAGTGATGACTTCCGCGGGCATCTCCAATCCGACGGGGAGGCGTTCCTCCAGCATTGTGGCTAGTGCATGAGCCTTGCTTACCGATGTCAGTTGTGGAAACAGCAGATGCACTTCAATGATCTGGCGATATCCGGTCGTTCGAAAGCGCACGCCGTGGTATTGAATGTCCAGGTCGGCGCAGATTGCATCCAGTTGCTGGCGAATCTTTCGGCCGGCCTCGGGATCGGAATAGTCGAGCAGCCCAACCGCGGAACGCCACACCAGGCGCCCCCCGGACCAAAGGATGTTTGCAGCGACCGCGATTGCCACCAATGGATCGAATGGCTTCCAGTGCGTCAGCAGCACAAGGCCCAGTCCACCCACCACTCCGAAGCTGGTCCAACTGTCCGTCAGGACATGCTTGCCATCCGCTTCGAGTATCAGCGAATTGGTTCGCCGACCGGTCCTCAGGAGATAATAGCCCAGCCCCGCATTGAGGATTCCCGCCACCAGGATCAGCAGCACTCCGGTCCCCAGATGTTGCAACTGGAGCCCCGCGATCCATTCGCGAATCGATTCAATGAGAATCGCGATCGCGGCGATGACAATCAAGGCTCCTTCAAACCCGGCGGAAAAGAAGGCAATGCGTTCGTATCCGTAGAGGAAGTGGCCCGAAGCCGGGCGCGCGCTCAGGCGAAGGCTGAACACGGCGAACCCCACGGCAATTACGTGAATCACCGACTCGGCCGCATCGGAGAAGATAGCAGCCGAATGTGTCAGGAAGTAGGCGGTCACCTTGCCAACAAGCATGGCCACGCCAACAATCAATGAGAGATGCATGGCCAATTGCGCGTCGCGCAACTCGTGTTCATCCCTGCGAGGCGCGGAGCGATCGATCGTTTCGTTGGACAAGGAACTCTCCGTCAGACAAAACCTCGGCCTTCGAGGCAGGTTCTTCTATCGTACATCTGGGAAAATGCGATGAGTCTCGCACATTTAGAAGAACGAGTTTGCTTTTTTCGGAGTCCGCTCAGGGACGAAAAGCGGCCTGCTTCACGTATGCCTGAGCGCGAAGAGATTCATGCCGGCGTGATCGAAGATCCTTCGCGCTCTTTCCGCCGCGTCCACCAAACCTGAAGCCCCGAGGTTGCACCAGTGCGCGTATCCGAACCCCAACTCGACGACCCCACGACGGCTCTCAAAGGGGTCATGGTGCGCCGCTCCTGGCAGAGGCATCTGCTTGCCTTTCTAACGGTCTCCGGTCCCGGCCGGCGCGGGCGCGGACCCAGCCTCGGGAACTGGAGCCACCGGCTCGTTCTTGCCGTGCTCCGGGTCGTACTGATGCTTGTCCATCCATTTTTTAAATACCGCCGCCGGCTCTTCATCCAGTCCGCCGTTGTGCCGGTAATAGACGGTGTCCTTCATATCCACCTTCAGTTCGCAGCTATCCATCGCCCCCGGGTTGCCAAACCGCGGCTCAAGAATCTCCAACGCCCGGCCAGGTTTCTTCCACCGCGCCATGTAGGTCTCAAACCCAGCGGAACCCCTCAGCCGCTCGCCGCAGCGATAGCTGAAATCGAAACCGCGCGGTTCGCCATTCTCATAGAGATTCGCCCGGCCCTCGCCGTCAACGTATTCCACAGATCGCTCGTAGTAATGCGAATGGGAATTGAAGTTAAAGATATGCACCCGCAGCGGATAATCCGCGGCATTATGCCCGCCGGCCAGCGCCGCCGTTGAAAGAAGCAGGCAACCCGCAAGCACGCTCAACCCGCATAAACGAGAACGCCGCATCTGAGACACCCCCCGGGAAGATTCATGGATTTCCCCACCATCGTAGTCCAACTCTCCCCAAACCGCAAAGGCGCGGACCGGCTCCGCTCTCTCGATTCCCTGCTCCGCCACAAGGCTGCCAGCGGACGGTCGCACGCCGCCGACCGGTAACCCGCGCGGAATCTGCCACGATCTTCCTTTGCTACCAATTTTAGTAGGTCAATCCCTTTTGCTGTAGGTAACCTGTTGCTTTTTGTATCTTTTTCATAGAACCCATCGGCCGCCGGTTGACATTTTTGGGAACCAAACGTCACTATCTAGCGTATTCTCAATCGCTTGTCTTTGGAGATTCCTCGCCGGCGCTTTTTCTCCACATGGCAACCGACGTGCTACCACCCAGAATGAAATAGGAGTTCCTCTTGGAGACGAGTCTCGTCAACCGTTTGCAGTTGACGCTGCTGGCCGCAGTCACGCTCGGCCTGGTGGCGCTGGCGGGGCTCAATTTCTGGCAGGAGCGCCACTCGCAGCAGCAGCCGGACGATGGCGTCTGGTGGCGCGAAGCGGCCAACGGCGCCGGTCTGGTGGCCGACAAGGTGCTGCCCGATAGCCCAGGACAGCACGCCGGCATTCAGGCGCGCGACTTGCTGACCGGTGTCAGCGTCCTGCCCGTTGGAACGGTCGGGCCCGCTCTTCGCCCCGCGATTCAGCCGCATAACCCGCTCTCCGGCGTCAAGGAACTGCCGGACGAAGCCGATCAGCACACCGGGACCGAGCCTCTTTACCTGCCCGGCGAAGAGAAGATTGCACCCGTCTATACCCCCGTCGCGCGCTCGGCGGATTTGGCTAGAGCTCTTAAAGAGACTGGCAGCTACTTGGGGATCGACTACCGCATCGTGCGCAACGGCAGCGCGTTGGGCAGGCCGGTCGAGGTCATTCCCGAACCCATGGACCGCAGCCTGGAGCTGGGCCAGCGCCTGATCGGACTGATCTATCTCGCCATCGGCATCTACGTCCTCTTTCGCCGCTGGACGGCTCCGCGCGCCACACACTTCTACCTCTTCTGCCTCGTCTCCTTCGCTCTCTACGCGCTCAAGTACACGGGCATGATGGTCGAGGGCGGTTGGCAGGGCAATCTGGATTGGCTCGTCTTCTGGTCGAACCTGCTGGCTGAATCCTTGCAGCCGGCGCTGTTTCTCCACTTTGCCCTCAGTTTCCCCGAGGAGCGGCTGCATCGGGCCCACCGCCGCTGGCTGTTGCCGCTGATCTATGCTCCCGGCGCTATTGTCCTCGGCCTGTGGGTTTATGCCATCAACTTCTGGCAGGCCACAGCTCTGCTCAAACACAGGCTTGAACAGTGGGGCACCGGCTACGATGCCCTCTTTTACGTCCTGGCTGCCTGCCTCTTCGTGCTCAGTTACAACCGCGCCAACACGCCTCTGCTGCGCCAGCAATTGAAGTGGCTGACCCGCGGCGCGCTCTTTGCCGTCGTCCCCTTCACGCTCTTTTACGCCGTGCCCTTCCTCCTCGACTGGCAGCCATACAGTTGGCTCACCAATCTGGCCAACTTCTCCATCGTCGTTCTGCCGCTGACCTTCAGTTGGGCCATCGTCCGCTACCGGCTGATGGACACCGACCTGATCTTCAAGCGCGGCGTGGCGTACACGGTGGCCACCAGCCTGATTGTCGGAGGCTACTTCGGCGTCATCGCCCTGGCCACGCTGTTCGTCCACACCCGTCTGCCCGATAATGTCCGCGAGTGGGGCCTGGTCATTTCCATTCTGGCCGTGGCGGCCATCTTCGACCCGCTCAAGCGCAGGATTCAGAGTTGGGTGGACCGCGTCTTCGATCGCCATCGCTACGACTATCGCAAGGCGCTGATCGAGTTCGGCCGCGGCCTCAGTTCGGAGACCGATCTCAATGCCCTGCTTGAGTCCATCGTCGAGCGCTTGCCGCACACCTTGCTCGTGGCCCGCGTTGCCGTCTTCATGCCGCAAAACCCGGAGGAACCGAGCCGTCTGCGCCTGGCCGCCTCCCACGGGCTTCCCGCCGAGGCCCAAGCCGCCAAAAACCGGACTGGTCTTGCCGGCCTGGATCTGGGCTTCCTTGACTTCGACTATGCCACCGATCACAGCCACATCTTCCTGGAAAACGCCCAAGCCGCGCTGCATCTGCCCCCGCAGCAGCAGCGCGCCGCCGCCCTGCTCGACCTGAACTACTATCTTCCCTGCCGCGTCGCCGCCAGCCAAGTTCAAGTCCAGGTCCAGGCCGGCGAAGCCGCCGCAAACAGTCCCGCCGCCACGCGCACCATCGCCGTCATCGGCCTGGGCCGCACCATCGGCGGCGACTTCCTCTCCAGCGAAGACGTCGAGCTGCTCGAATCCCTGGCCTCCTACATCGGCATCGCCCTGCAAAACGCCAGCCTCTACGCCCGCCTGGAAGAAAAAATCGGCGAATTCGAGCGCCTCAAGGAATTCAACGAAAATATCGTCGAGTCGATCAACGTCGGCATCCTCGCTCTCGATCTCGACGACCGCATCGAGAGCTGGAACGCCCAGATGGAGGCCATGTACGCCCTCAGCCGCGCCGAGGCCCTCGGCCAGGCGCTTCGTGCCGTCTTTCCCTCAGACTTGGTAGACGCAATGGACAGCTTCCGCAACGAGCAAGGCGTTCATCACCTTTACAAGTTCCGCCTCACCACCCGCGCCGGCGAACAGCGTACCGCCAACATCGCCATCGCTCCCTTGCTCTCGCGCGATTTCGTCTCCGTCGGCCGCATCGTCCTGGTAGACGACATCACCGAGCGCATCTCGCTCGAAACCCAACTGGCGCAGGCCGACAAGCTCAGTTCGATCGGCCTGCTGGCCGCCGGCGTAGCGCATGAGATCAACACTCCGCTGGCCGTCATCTCCTCCTACGCGCAGATGCTCTCCAAGCAACTGAAAGGCGACGCCCGCCTCGGCCCGGTTCTCGACAAGATCACCCAGCAAAGCTTCCGCGCCGCCGAGATCGCCAACGGCCTGCTGAATTTCTCCCGCACCTCAACCACCGAGTTCCGCGAGACCAACCTCAACCAGGTCATTCGCGACACGCTCTCTCTGCTCGAGCACCAGTTCAAGACCGCCAAGATTGTCGTCGATCTCGACCTGACCGAACAGTTGCCCGCCATCCACGGCAACCCCGGCAAGCTGCAGCAGGTCTTTCTCAATCTGCTGCTCAACGCCAAGGAAGCCATGCCCGGCGGCGGCCGCCTGCGCGTGGCCACCCTGGCCAACAGCCACGTTGCCGCTCTGGTTGCCGACTCAGGCTCCGGCATAGCTCCCGAGCACCTCAAGAGCATCTACGATCCCTTCTTCACCACCAAGACCATGCCCAAGCCCGGCGACCGCCGCGGCACTGGCCTGGGCCTGTCGGTCTCCTACGGCATCATCCAGGAGCACGCCGGTAAAATCCATGTCGAGAGCGCCATCGGCGCCGGCACAACCTTTCATCTCGAGTTTCCCCTGCTGAGGAATTCCGTTCATGCCTGAGGTCGAACTGCCGTTGAATCTTCCCGCGCCCTCCATTGCCTTCCCTGGCAACACCGGCCTGACCAGCATTTTGGTCATCGACGACGAGGCCTCCATTCGCGAGTCGCTCGAAGTGCTGCTCACCCTCGAGGGGTACACCGTCACCATGGCCGTTGACGGCGTCGAGGGGCTGCGGATTCTCGATGCCGACAGCTTCGACCTGCTGCTGCTCGACCTGAATCTCCCCGGCCAGAGCGGCCTCGAACTGCTGCCCCAGATCAAAGAGCGCCTGCCCGAGATGCCGGTCATTATGATCACCGCATACGGCACCGTGGACAACGTCGTTGAAGCCATTCACGCCGGCGCCGAGAACTTCGTCCAGAAGCCATGGGACAACGAAAAGCTGCTGGCCGACATTCGCTCCGCCGTCGCCCGCCATCGCGCCGAGGAAGAGAACCTCCAGCTCAAGCGCACCCTCAAGCAGCGCTACAACTTCTCCAACATCGTCGGCAAGAGCGAGATCATGCTCAAGGTCTTCGATCTGGTCGCGCAGGTCGCTCCCAGCCGCTCCACGGTGCTCATTCAGGGCGAGAGCGGCACCGGCAAGGAACTCATCGCCAAAGCCATCCACGCCAACTCGCCGCGCAAAGACAAGCCCTTCGTCCCCATCAACACCGGCGCCATGCCCAGCGAGCTGCTCGAATCCACGCTCTTCGGCCACGTCAAGGGCGCGTTCACCTCCGCCATCGCCTCCAAAAAGGGCCTCTTTGAAGTCGCCAACGGCGGCACGCTCTTCATGGACGAGATCGCCACCATGGGCATGGATACCCAGGCCAAGATCCTGCGCGTCCTGCAAGACCGCCGCTTCATGCATCTGGGCGGCATCCATGAGGTCCAGGTCGATGTGCGCATCATCGCCGCCACCAACATCGACTTGCGCCAGGCGGTGCGCGACGGCACCTTCCGCGAAGACCTCTTCTACCGCCTCAACGTCATCACCGTCGATCTGCCCCCCCTGCGCGCCCGCCGCGAAGACATTCCCCTCCTCGCCCAGCACTTCCTCGACTTCTATATCAAGGAGAACGGCCTCTCCCCCCGCAAGCTCTCTCCCGACGCCATGCGCGCGCTGGTCGATTACGAATGGCCCGGCAATGTCCGCGAACTCGAAAACTCCATAGAACGGGGCGTCGTGCTTTCCTCCGGCCCGGTCATCGGCTCCGAGCTTCTGCCCGGCCACATCACCGGCCGCAGCTTCCAGGACGCCCTGCTCGCCCACAACCCCGACGCCTCGCTCTTCGACATCCTCGAAGACATCGAGCGCCGCATCATCGTCGAGAAGCTCGAGCGCTGCAACGGCAACCAGACCGAGGCCGCCGAGCAGTTCCACATCCCGCTCTCCACCCTCAACCAGAAGATCAAGCGCCTCAGCATCGAGATCCGCAAAAAAGGCCGCGAGTAGAGCGCTTCCTGCCCCTCAGTGCAAACGGCCCGCCGCGCCTTGCCCACCCCGTCTCTCGACAGCCGTTGGCGCAGCATGGCTGAAAGCCGCGTAGGCCCGCTCGCCCATCGCCAGATAGCCCGCGCCGGTGAAGTGATACCAGTGCTCCGGCGGGCCTGTCTGATTCACCGGCAGATTGTCGTTGTCCCACCACACATTGCCGGCGTCACCGCCCACCAGAACCTGCTGCGAACGCCGAAGCTCCGTCGCCGCCACGCAAGCCTGATAGGGGGTATACTTCGTTGAAAAAGGCCTGCACTGCCCGCCGGCCGCCAGCGGATCGATGATATTTGCCGCCTCCATCGAGTTCGAGATGCGCCCGATGACCACTGGCATCTTGGCATCGGTCATGCCCCGCACCAGCGCAAGGAATTGCCGTAGCTGATACGAGTAACTATTCATTGGATCGGGATCGACCAGCGCGTATGTGCCTGAAGCTCCGTTCTCGCCCTGCATCCAGATCAAGCCCGCCCATTGGTAAGCCAGCCCCGCCGACTTCAGCCGCAACGCTGCCTCCGAGATCATGGTCATCAGCATCGCATACGGCGAGCCGCCTGGCATCCATTCGTTCAAGCCCGTTCCGCCCAATCCCACTTTGATCGCGGCCAGACGAACCCCTGGATGGTCCTGCCGGTAGCGGGCCAGAAACGAGAGCTCCGGCCCATAGAAGCTCTGCTCCACGCAGCTCCCCGTGGGCTGTTGCGAGGGCCACGCCACGGCCGGCAGCGAACCCTCATATTGGCACCACATGTCCACGATCGGTCCCCCAACCGTCGCGTTGTAAAGTATCGGCGCGTTGGCCAGCGTAGGGCGCTCGTAGCGAATCCCCGAGTCGCTTGAAACCGTCGGCGCGCCCGTCCATCCCGATGCGACATTCTTTGCCCATGCCGGAACCGGATCAAGCTGCGTCGGAATCCCCTGCCCCCCGGCGTTCGATTGCCCCGCGAAGATGAAAACCTGAATCGGCTGCTGGCTCCGGCCAACCGCCGGAAGAAGCATCAGCGCGGCAAGAGCTATCGCCGCCCTCATAAGTGCTAAGGTATCCAAGATTCCCTCCGAGTCGCCGGTCACACCGTCGAAACAACTCCCGAACCTTAACAACTTATGCAACGGCGACTTTCCGGGAGTAACCTTTTTTCAAAGTGCGCATTGGCGATTTTGCGTAAACCGAGAATTTCTCATTACAACATGGACATTAACCATCCCGTCCCTCGACTATTGCCCTTCCAGAATTGACTGTTGACTGTGTGGTACCGCACGTTTCGCGTTATCTGCGATAGCCATTTTCCTGAATTCCTCGAAGATCCATAGAGGGAGCGCCTGATGCGCATGAGGATTCTCAATGGTAGCAAAATCGAAAAGTATTTGAAGACTGGGCGCGGCGAGCTCAATGGGCGGGTGGCCCCGGTCCCCTGCGAGATTTTCAAGACACGCTGAGGGTGCCCCCGGTCCCTCGCAGTTGGGGACCGGGGACGGACGCGGAATGGTCGAAGATATTTTACCAACAGGCCCGTTTCATCCGCGTCGGCCGCTGCGCCGGTAAGTTTTGCAGATAAATACGATCCGTCAGCGCATAATGATCGTATGTCCAACCTCCGCCAGACCGACCTCCGCCGCCGTAGGCCTTTTCTATTCCCTATTCCCTATTCCCTAGTCCCTGTTTTTCGGTACCCCCTCCCCCCCTATACCCCCCTGGGGTATAAATTCCCCTAAAAACTTTGCAGATTATTTTTAACTCGTTTGAAATCAATACATGTGGAAAACTTTCAACCCAAAAATATCCCGCATCATGGGATTTGACCTCTGAAAATCACCGGAAAAAGTCCGGATTCTCCTCGAAAAGGAGCCATCGCTACTTTCTTTCCAGCTTCAGCGCATAAATCTCGTCGCTGCCAACGTCGTGAAGCAACAAGGGCGTATCGCTCGGGTCCAACCCCATCCATAACGTATAGACTCCCGTGTACTGCGCCCCTTTCATATCGGCCACGGTCTCTCGTTTTCCGTCCGCGGCGCGAATGCGATTCACGGAGGCATCGCCCGTCCACTTTACGTAATAGAGGAACTGGCCATCATGCGACCATTCGGGAAACGCGACAGCCCCCGTCTCCAGCTTCGTCCAGCTTCCGCGCGCGATGTCGAAAACCTTCATGCCCATTGTGTCGGCTGTCATGGCGGCAATTGACAGGCCGTCAGGCGACCAGTGGGGCACAACCAAGCCATCCGATGCGGGAATCGGGGCAACGTTTCCGGTTGCGATGTCGAGGATGCGCAGGTTGCACTTTGAGCTTTCACCCACATTCTGCGCGTTGGAAAAGACGATCCTTCTCCCATCCGGCGACCAGCTTGGATCGTTCTCCGCCTCGCGGTCGTCCGGCATCAGGCGGCGGGGCTTTCCGCTTCCATCCGCGGCGACAATGTAAATCGCGGTGCGTCCTTGCGGGGTGCGGTCCACAAACAGAATCTCAGTTCCGTCCGGCGACCAGCGCAACGATTTCGGATAGACCGGAGGATCGGTCAGTTGCATGGGATTGCTTCCATCCGGGCTGGCTCGCCAGAGAACGCCTTCGGGGTAGGAAACATAAGCCACGGATTTGCCGTTGCCGGAAAAGGTAACGAACTCAGCTGAGATGCCCGCGAGGAAGGGCTGAAATCGCCCCGATTTCGCGTCAAAGCGCACGAGCTCGCCCCGGTTCGTGCGCCCCGACGCGAAGATTGTCTTCCCGTCCGGGCTGGGAATCGGCTGATCCCAGACCGTTGGGCCAAAAGTCAGTTGAATCGGTGTGGCAGGCCGGCTCTTGTCGGAATCGGCGCGCTCATCGAGAACCCATATCTGGCCGTCGGCCACAAAGTAGTATCTTCCATCCTGAGCCCATTCTCCGTTCCACTGTGTGGACGACTTCCCCCATCCTTGCAGCAGTTGGTGAAGATTGGCCCCTTTCGAGGTCATCTCCCACAGGATGCCCTCCCTGGAAAACCGCATCGTACTCCCGTCCGGCGACCAGGCCAGGGACTTGATCAGCACTCCGGGCGCGGCTATCCGATGCGCTTCGCTTCCATCGCTTCCCATCACGCAAATGTCACCGCTCGCCGTGGCGTACGCGACGCTCTCCCCGTCTGGAGACCATGCCGAGGAGACAGCATTTGCAAGGCGGCGAAGAGATCCTCCCAGCAGGCGCAAGCTCCACAGCGAGTCGGCGGGGCCCAGGCCGCCGACCTGGGAGATGAGCAGCAGCGTCGACCCATCCGGCGAAACCTTTCCCGACCACGAATCCGATAGCGGAACAGGAATGGGCGCAACCGCTCCCCCGGAGACCGAAACCTCCGCGATGCCTCCTGCCAGCTCTGGGGTGAAATAAACTCGGCTTCCGTCGGTTCCCCCCATGAATTTGGTATGGCCGTCATGCGTGATCGCCGTGTAACTCGAGATGCGCAACTGTGCCGCGCCATGCAGCCGCTCCCCAAAATAGAGCCCCAGAGCAGCCCCGGCAATCAGCGCGCCGGCCGCAACCCACTGCCAGACCCTCTTGTGGCGTGAAGTTGCCCCCGCCGTCAGCAGCGCGGGCTCGCGCGGCGCTGGTTGAGCCGCCGGCACATCCTCATAGACCACGCGCGTGCGCTCTCGTACCCGCTGCACAACGATGTCGCCCGCCTGCTGCTCGGGCAGCTCATCGACAGCAATTCCGCTCTCCATCTCGCTCTGGAATACCTGGGCCACAAACTGATAGCCGCGGCCGGGAATCGTCGCGATCAGGCCGGACTTGTCCCCCAGCGCCCTGCGCAAAGCGGAGATGTGCTGCGCCAGATTGCCTTCTTCCACAAAGGAGTCCGGCCAGATCGACTTGAGCAGCTCATCCTTGGTCACCACCCGTCCGGGATTCAGAACCAGGTACGAGAGCACATCGAAGACCTTCGGCGTCAGGGCAACCGGGGCTTTATTCCGCGACAAGACGCGTCTGGAAGGGTCCAGCTCAAACTCGTCGAAGCGGTACAACCCATTCGTGCTCCATAACATAAGCGGCCTTCATAACTCTTCCGAAAAATTCATCCCGAAATTCAAGACATTCGGCCCTCTTCGGAGTTCAAGTGAAAGCCATGCCGCGCTGCAAGACGCCGGCTAACGAGGAATGAATGTATGAACATTTTACGCCGCGGCGTTTCGGCGGGGGAAGAAGCAAGCCATAAAGATGCCCCCGAGCCAGCCGTAACCCGGCGCATTGAGGTTACCGTCGAACGGGAGACGGTCACCATGCTGGTGCGGTCGCGCCCGGCGCCGGTAAGTGCCGGGCAGGAATTGCAGCTTCCGGAGTTGCCTGCGGCGGAAAAAGATTGCAACTGACAGCAAGGACGTGTGAGTATTTGCTAGCTGCAATGTTCATCACGCCCTCGTGACTTGCTTATCGAGCCTTGCTTCCCGCGAGTACGAATGTGATTCCTCCACATGCCCTCCCGTTGCTCCACATTGCGCGCTTGGTTGATACCGGCCTTCAATTGGGAACTCAACATCCACTCGGAACTTCAGTCACGGAGAAAACGGTCATGAAACTTGCGATGAAGCACATCGAACTCCCCTCGATGCACCTGTTGGTTGAGGCGTGCGGTCTTATCACCCTCCTTGCCTTGGTGCCGGCCCTCGTAGCCCAAAATGCCGCGCAGCCCGTCTCTGGAGGACGCCTCGCCAAGCACACGGCCCCTCAGGTGCTCGATGGCTCGGCCGTCCGGGTTGGCCATTACAGCCCCGAGAAGATGCTGCGCCTCGTGCTGGCCATCAAACCGCCGCACATGGCCGAAGAGGAACAGTTCCTCAAAGACCTGCAAACCAAAGGCTCGCCCAACTTCCACAAGTTTCTCACTCCCGAGGAGTGGAACGCCCGCTTTGCGCCCTCCGCCGAAGACGAGCGGAAGGTGGTCGACTGGGCCGTCAGCCAGGGCTTCACCGTCACCAACCGCTACAACCACCGCCTCATCGTTGACGTGGAAGCTCCGGCTGGCGTCATCGAAAATGCCTTTGGCGTCACCATCAACAACTACCAGTATCGCGATGAAATCGACTTTGCCAACGATATGGACCCCATGCTGCCCACGAGCCTCTCCGGCATCGTCTACAACGTGCAGGGGCTCAACAACATTCAGCGGGAACACGGCTCCAGGCCCGGCCCGCAGCCGGCCAAAGGCCCCGACTACAGCCCCGGTCCGCTGGTGGTGCAGGCGGGCGCTGACCGCGGGGACGGCGATCCCGTAAAGGCGGCATCCATTCACGCGTCCAATCAGGTGGCCAATCAGGCGTCCAATGACGGCTCAGTCTCCAACCTTACCGGCGGCTTCATGGACCCGTCGGATATTTACAGTTCGCAAACCTATAACTACGGTGGCCTTCAGGCGCTGAGCCACTGCTGCAACGTCCACAACGATTCCACCGGCTCGCCCAAGGAGACCTCCATCGCTATTGCCGGCTTCGGCAATTTCCTGAGTTCGGACATCTCCGGGTTCATGAACGCCTATGGCCTTTCCTGGAATTGGACCTCTTACAATATCGCCGGAACCCCCGGCTGCAGCACCAGCTCGGAGACGCCCCCCTGCGCAACCGGAGAAACGACTGAGGATGTCGAATGGAGCATCGCCACCTCCAACAACCCCAGTTCCTCCAATCTCACCGCGCACGAGTACATCTATCTCGGCGGCAATTACGACTACAGCACTTACACCACGATGTACAGCCAGATCCTCAGCGACAACCTGACGCGCATCATGTCTACCAGTTGGAGTTGCACGGAAATCTACGATTGCGACAAACCCACAATGGATTCCCGCCATTCGATCTTCAATAACATGGTCGGCGAGGGCTGGACGCTGATCGCCGCCTCCGGCGACCGCGGCGCCTCAGACGACTGCCAGAACAATATTCCCTCATCGGGGCCGAAGATTGATCCGTCTGCTCACACCGCCGTCGCTTATCCCGCCTCCGATTACGATTTCGTGGCCGCGGGCGGCACACAGTTGATGCTTTATGGCGACGGAACCTGGGACTACGAGAATGCCTGGCAGGGCGGCTTCGGCGCAGGGTCGTGCAATGGCAATGGCGGCGGCAGCGGCGGCGGTGTCAGCGCCTACTACGCGGCGCCCTCCTGGCAGAGCACCCTCGTCTCTCCCTACTACTCTTGGGTCGGCAGCCAGGAGTACGAAGTCACCGGCAACACCATGCGCCTTTCGCCTGACCTGTCTCTCAACGCCCTTGGCATCGGGCAGAACCTCTACATCAATGGCAGCATGAGCGGCGATGCCAACGGCACCAGCGTCGTTGCCCCCGAGCTGGCAGGCTTCTTTGCCCAGGAGAACACCTACCTCAACTACATCGGCAGCATCTGCGGCTCCAATGGAACCTCCGCCTGCACCCCGGTCGGCAATCCCAATTCATACATGTACGAAGATGCCATCTCCGGCGCGCAGCACAACCCCTTCTACAACATGCTCTCGGGCTGCAGCTCCAACGACGCAACCCAGCAGGACGGCCTCACCTTTTATTGCGCGGGCCCGGGCAGCTCTGTCGACATCAGCGGTACCGGCAACCAGTACGACCTGGTCTCCGGCTGGGGCTCGGCCAATATGATGCAGTTGGCCTGGGGCATCAACTGGGAGTTGATTCCTGCTTACGGCAGCCCCTCCGTCGCCTTCTCCGGCCCGGCTACAAGTACCTGGTACAACACCAACCAGACCGTCAGTTGGACCGTCTCCGACGCTGGCAGCAGCGGGCTTCCCGCCCCCGGCGTCGCTGGTTTCACCCAGGGCTGGGACTCCATCCCCGCCGACCCCTACAGCGAGCCCAACGGCGGCTCCGGCAACTCCTTCTACAGCGGTCCGGAGTATCCTTTCGGCACCACCGGATGCCTGGCCTTCAGTGCCAATGGCTGCTCCGGCAACGGCGGCGCACAGGGCTGCCATACCGTTCACGTCAGAGGCTGGGACAATCAGGGCGTCACCACCGGAGACCGGACCTATGGCCCGCTCTGCTACGACACCGTTGCCCCCACCATCGCCATCGACACCAATGTGGCAGTCTCCTCCACCGGCTGGTTCAACATCGCCACCGGAGATCCGTACGTTTCGCTCGTCGCCACCGATCCCGGCGGCTCCAATGCCTCCGGCGTCAAGACCATCTACGGCGTCCTCGGACCCACCACCTGCTCACCCACTAACCTGGGAACATGCCAGATCTACGGGCCGCCCTTCCAAATCTTGCAGGGGGCCAATCCGATCACCGCCTTCTCCCTGGACAACGCCGGCAACTTCAGCACCGTCGCGTATGAAACACTCTGGCTTGACACCGTCGCCCCGGTAACTACCGACAGCCTCGTCGGACAATGGAACAATGGCACCTCGACCTCGGCCGTAACCGTCACTCTGAACGCCACCGACGCCACCAGCGGCGTTGAGTTCACCTATTACACTCTGGACGGCGGATCGGCCACCGTCTATACCGCGCCCTTCGTGATCTCGACCGCCGGCAGCCACACCCTCAAGTACTGGAGCGTCGACTGGGCCAACAACACCGAGGCCCAGAACACAGCCACCTTTGCCATCAAGTCGCCCACCACCGCCTCGGTGGTCGCGGCGCCCAACCCCTCGATGCTCGGCCAGTCGGTCACCATCACGGCCACCGTCGTGGCCACGCTCACCGGCACGCCCACAGGCTCGGTCACCTTTTGGAATGGCTCTACCAACCTCGGCACAAGCACTCTCTCCGGCGGCGTAGCTTCCATCACGACATCGGCTCTGCCCGCGGGCCTTCTCACTTTGCAGGCATCGTATAACGGCGCCACCTACTTCGTGACCACCAACTCCCCGCCCTACAACCAGACGGTCAATGAGAACACCACCACGGCGGTGACCATCTCGCCGAATCCACTTGTCTTTGGGCAAACCTCTACGCTGACCGCGACAGTCACGCCCGCCGTCTCCGGCACGCCCACCGGCTCCGTCGACTTCAAACTGAACGGAGGAGATATTGGCACCATCTCAATGAGTGGCGGAGTGGCTACAACTTCCACTGCGTATTTCGGGGGTCTCACCCCCGGCTCCTACTCCGTCACGGCGAATTATTCCGGTGACAGCACCTACCTCGCCAGCGGCTCCTCGACGTTCACCTTGACCGTCAAACAGGCCACCCAGACCATCACCTTCCCCGCCATCACCGGCACCGAGTATGCGACGACCACCATGCCCCTCTCGGCCACGGCCAGCTCCGGCCTGATGGTCGCCTTCGCCTCCACCACACCCTCCATCTGC
>JBEKPI010000008.1:0-42449 GCA_049520855.1 Occallatibacter sp. | reverse complement strand
ATTGGGAAGTTTGCGCGGCTCTCGAATGGAGTCGAGTCGCCCGCGCAACTTCGCCAGCCGAGCGGGGTTTGTAGATACGGGGAAGATTTCTGCCCGCGCGGCGAAAAAGGAGACTTGGATGAATCGGCCGATTCTTATGTGCGCCTTGATCTTAGTAGCCACTGCCTCTCTGGGAGCGCAGGAGGCAAGCCAGGCAAGTCAGTCTAGCCCCTACGAAGGAGTCTCGACGCCGCCCGCGGACGACACCACTGTGACGGCCCCTGCGCCCCACGTCAAGCCTAGAGCGGGTAAGCCTGTTGCGCCTGCCGCCGCGCCTCAACCGGCGCAGACGCAGGTTCCTGCGCGGACGCAAGTCGCGGCGCAACCCCAGCCTGCTGCTAATCCCGCCGTGAACTCTTCTGACCCGGACGGGGGAGTTGTTGCGGTCGAGCCAGCCGCTCCCGCGCCGCCACAGCCGGCATTGACAGCGCGCTCCAACGCGCCCGACCCGGACGGCGACATTGTGCATCCACAGCCGCCGGGGCCTGGCGAACTTCCTGAAGGCGCAACCATCCGCGTCGAGTTGCTCGACCGGCTCTCGACGGTGAGCAGCGAGAAGGACGAGGCTTTCCGCAGCCGTGTCGCCTCCGACGTATTGCAGGGCGGCCAGGTGCTGATTCCCGCCGGAACGGAGATCGATGGACGGGTGGCGGCGGTTTCCAGCGGCCATCCGGGTGGCCACGGCTCGATGCGCCTGCGGCCCGAAACGATGATTTTGCCTGACGGCACACGCTACCAACTGCACGCCGATCTCTCTGGAACCCCCGGCGCCAAATCCAAAGTCGGCTCCGAGGGCGATGTGCTGCCAGCCTCGCGCCTCAAGCGAGACGGCATTGAATACGGCGGAGCCGTGGGCGCTGGCGCAGCCACCGGAGCGATCGTAGGTGGCCCGGTAGGCGCGGTGACCGGCAGCCTGATTGGCGCAGGCGTCGTCACCGCTCACCTGCTGATCAGCCATCCGCAAGCCACGCTGGAGTCAGGCACCGTTCTTGTGTTCACGCTTTCGGAACCGCTGCAATTGGCTCTGGCGGGGGCGAGCGGGAACTGACGAGCTTTTAGTCTACACACCTCTAGCTTGCTGCGGCCTATTCCAAGAGGAGGCCGCACATCGTTAAGCGGGAACCGAAAGCCCGCTCGCCGCGTATTACTCTCCAAGCGCCCGCACTCAGCGTCCAACGATCATGCAGACATTTTCCGACACACTCGCTCAGGTTTTTCGCGCCATGATGGCCAACAAGCTGCGCACTTTCCTGACGATGTTCGGGATTGCCTGGGGTGTCGGTTCGCTGCTCGTGCTGGTCGGCCTCGGCGAGGGCTTCCGCAGCGGCCAGCACAAGAACTTCGCTTCGCTGGGCAATGGTTTGGTGCTCATGTTCAATGGGACCATTCCCGCCGTTGCCAACCAGCACACGGGGATGCGTCCCTACCAACTGACACTGCGCGACGAAGAGGCCGTGCGCCTCTTGCCAGAGGTGCGCGCCGTAACCGCCGAACTGTCGCGCTCCGATCTCTATGAGGTAAGCCAGTGGAGCACTACCTCTGGCCACGTGAGCGGCTCGGAGCCCAACTGCACGGTGGTGCGGCACATCCCCATGGCTCAGGGCCGTTTTCTCGACGACGCCGATCTGCGCGAAAACCGCCGCGTGGCCGTGCTCGGCCAAAAGACAGCCCAACTGCTCTTTCCCGGCCACCCCCTGCTGGCAGAGACGATCACCATCAATGGAACAGCCTTCACCATCATCGGACAGGTGGAGAAGATCGGCCGCGGCAACAATACCTGGGACGACGAGAAGATCTACGTTCCGATCACGACGATGCTGGAACTCTTCCCTCTGAAAGGCGACAACCTTGCCCGCGATGCGCTCGTCTCGCTGCAATACCAGCCGGTCACCAAGGGCGACTCAACTGCCGCATTGGCAGCCGTTCATCGGGTGATTGCCGACCGGCACGGCTTCGACCCGGCGCTCAAGGATGCCTTTGAAGATTGGGACACCATCAAAGAGGAGAATATGATCGGCGCTATCTTCGACGCCATGGACGTGTTTCTGGGCGGCGTGGGAATCGTTACGCTGGGGCTGGGCGCGGTAGGCATCATCAACATCATGCTCGTCTCGGTCACCGAGCGAACACGGGAGATTGGCCTGCTCAAGGCCTTGGGAGCCACCAAACGCAGCATCCTGGCGCAGTTTTTCTGGGAGGGCCTGCTGCTGACCGGCATAAGCGGACTGATCGGGATCGCTCTCTCGGCAGTATCTATGTGGCTGATGCAACTGGTGCTGACCGACAAAATGCCAGGCTGGGATCCGCCGCGGCTGGTGCCATGGTCGGCCGCTCTGGCCTTGGGTTCGCTGGTGCTCAGCGGCGTGGCCGCGGGCCTTTATCCGGCCAGCAAAGCGGCAGCCCTGGACCCGATCGAGGCGTTGCGGAGAGAGTGAGAAGGAGTGAAGAAGTGAAGAAGTGAAGAAGTGAAGAAGTGAAAGAGTGAAGAAGTGAATGAGTGAAGAAGTGAAAGAGTGAAGAAGTGAATGAGTGAAAGAGTGAATGGGGAGCAGAATAGGCTGTGCTGGCTGAAACTCCCAACTTGATCGCAAATCCTCGATTTTGGATGTGCTCTTTTGAGTTCGCTCTCGGAATGAATCGGCAAGATGGGAAGTAGAGGATCGCTGAACGCTCACTGCTTTTTTCACTTCTTCACCGTTTCACTTCTTCACTCTTTCACTTCTTCACTTTCACTGTTCCACCAACCGCTGGGAGGAAGCACTCATGCTCAAAGACATTCTCGGCCAAGCGTGGGAGGCGATGGTCTACAACCGCCGCCGTACGGCGATCACCATGATCGGCATGGCCTGGGGCATTGCCACGGTGGTGCTGCTGCTGGCCTATGGCGCCGGATTCAGCCGCGCCATCCAAACGATCTTTGCCCAGTGGGGCACCAACACCATCGGCTTTTTTCCCGGCCGGACCAGCGAGCAGGCGGGCGGAGACAAGGCCGGAGTCCGCATCCGCTTCACCCTGGACGATGTCGATCGCGCCGCCAACGCCGTTCCTGGCATCCTTCATATCTCGCCTTTCGCTTCGAAGAACGTAACGGTGCAGAACGATCTGCACAGCTACACCTGGAGCGTGAACGGCGTCCGCCCCGCCTATCAGGACATTCTGAAGATGGATACCGAGCAGGGCCGCTTCTTCAACGGCGCCGAAGACCAGCAGCGCGCGCACGTCTGCGTCCTTGCATCCGAGGCCAAGAACAAGCTCTTCAGCGGTGAATGGGCGCTGGGCGAATCCATCCGGCTCAACGGCGAATCGTTCACCATTATCGGTGTGCTCCGCCCCAAGATGCAGGAGGGCGACAACGACGACATCAACCGCCAGATTTACGTGCCCTTCAACACCATGAGCGACCTGAAGGACACCATGTACATCGACGGCGTCTGGTTCAGCTACCACGGCGACAACGAACTGGCCGAAAAGGTTCTGCGAGAGACTATGGGAGCGGCGCACCACTTTCGCCCCTCGGACCACAATGCCATGTATGTCGCCAACCTGATGACTCAGTTGCGCCAATTCAATATTCTTTCGTTAGCCCTGCAGGTGCTGCTCTCGCTGGTGGGCGCGCTCACGCTGGGCATTGCAGGGATCGGCCTGATGAACATCATGCTGGTGTCGGTGCAGCAGCGCACGCGCGAGATCGGCGTCGAAAAGGCGCTGGGCGCGCGCAGGCGGCACATCCTCACGCAGTTTCTGGC
The DNA here is from genome assembly GCA_049520855.1 of Occallatibacter sp. Classification (GTDB taxonomy): domain Bacteria; phylum Acidobacteriota; class Terriglobia; order Terriglobales; family Acidobacteriaceae; genus Telmatobacter. The sequence continues at coordinate 38,664 of JBEKPI010000008.1, read as the reverse complement.
CGAAGCCCTGGCCATTACCAGCGTAGGGGGGATATGCGGCATCGTGCTGGCTTATCTGGTCTCGCTGATGGTGGGGCGCATCACCTTCTACAGCGCGCTGGCCAAGAACGCCGAGTCGGCCGACATTCGGCTCCTCATCTCGCCCGCTTCGGTGCTTGTGGCTACCGGAATTCTGATCGTCACCGGCTTGGTCGGCGGCATGATTCCCGCCATCCGCGCCGCCAACCTGGACCCGATCGAGGCGCTGAGGTACGAGTAAAGCAGGGAATAGGGAGTAGGGAACAGGGAACAGCCATCAGAGTCAGCCGAACTGGGTGCCGAATCCTTTCCGGTTTCTTGTGAAGCGGTGGGTAGCGTCAAAACTTCATCGGCATTGTTTTTCCTATTCCCTGTTCCCTACTCCCTGTTCCCTCGCCCTACACCGGCGGCAGCGCATCGACCACAGGCACACCGGGCGGGGGCGTGAAATGAAACGTCTCGGCGGGGATCGGCGCGTTAAGTTCTTCGCCGGAGAAGCTGAAGCGAGTCAGCGCGCCGTCTGCTTCTTCGATCTCGATGCCAGTGATGGTCCCCTCCGCCGTCACGGTCAGCGCGATCCGGTTCACGCGCTTTTCCTGCCCTTTCGGCTGCCCGGTGAGCGTGAAGCGGCCTTCGGCGGCCGGGGCCAGCGTCAGGTTGTTCAATTCCTTTTCCAGTTCCGTGTGGCCGAGCAGAAAGCGCAGCGGCGAACGCAGGTCGTCCAACTCTTTGGCGGGGATGCGCTGCACTTGAGAATCGCCACGGGAATAGAACCAGGCGAACTTGCCGTCGAGCAGAAAGAGCTTGCCGGCCGGCGAGCTGTAATCCCACTTCATGCGGCCGGGCTTCAAGAGCAGCAACGTCCCGCTCTCGGCGCGCCGCATCCCCAGCCCCTCATAGCTCTCCGTGAAGCCCGCCTTGAGCGAGCGCAACTGGTTGTAATGGCGGTCGACGCGCTGGGCCAGCTCATGCGCGGTGGGCGGCGAACCCTGTCCAAGAGAGAAAAGCGCGGAAACGCCCAGCGCGGCAACCGGAAACCAGCCCCCGCGCCTCAACCTCAAGCGTTTTGCCACGCTCATTGGAGCATCTGCGTGCAGTTGGTGCCGCCGGTCGGGTCGTACTTGATCCCGTTATCATCGCCGCAATATCCGCTATCGCCGGTCTTGCCGATCGTCTGCGGCACGGCGGTAATGGTATAGGAGGTAATGCGGTCCGTGCCGCCGACGTTCACTTTGGTGCAATTGGTGATCGCGAAGACATAACCATCCTTGAAGCCCGAGGTAATGTCGGCCTTCAGGAACTGCGCCGCCGTGGCCGAAGGAGCGCCTGCGCCCGTATCCCCGCCCAGCGCCGACAGAGAGCAGGCGTAGCCGTTGGCGGGATAGTTCTGCGCATACATGCTCTCTGCCGTCTGAATCGCTTGGATGGACTTGATTGCGGAGAGCCGGTTGCCGTTTTTGCGCAGCGCGCCTACGGTGGGAATGGCCAGGAGCATCAGGATCAAAATGATGGCCATAACGATCAGCAACTCCATCAAAGTAAAGCCGTTGGGCTGCCGATTGCGGTTGACGCGACGGGTGCTAAGGTTCCAGTTCTTGCGATTCATGGGGTTCCAATTCCTCTTCAGAGGTGCCGAGAGTCCCCGGCCCATTCGAGAAAATCCTACAACGTATGGACGCGAAAGGGAAATCGGACGCTCGGGAAGAGCAGGGAACAGGGATCAGGGAACAGAAAGCCAGATCAGCCGTGCGATCTTCGACGCATTTCTTAAGGTTTCCTGCGTGACTTCTGCATTCTCAGTGAAGCCGTCCCAGGTGGATGGCCGCCACCTGTTCCCTGTTCCCTGATCCCTGTTCCCTGATCCCTGCTTTTAGCACACCAGCCGCCCGCGCTCCAGCTTCACCCCATCCAGGCGGCCCAGCAGGGTGACGGCGATGCGCTCGGGGTCGAAGAGGCGCTGGGCCATGGCCTGCACCTGGGCGGCGCTCACCTCTCCGATGCGGGCGATGATCTCGTCCACGGTGATGAATTCGTGGAAGTACATCTCCTGGCGCGCCAGGTTGGCCATGCGGGCGTTGGAGCTTTCCAGGCCCATGAGGATGTTGCCCTTCACCTGATCCTTGGCTCGTGTCAGCTCTTCGCCGGTCAGGGGTTCTTGCTTGAGCTTGCGGAACTCGGCCAGAATCAGGTCCACCACCTCCAGCGCCTTGCCCGCCGACGTGCCGGCATAGACCAGCAGGGTTCCGGTATCGCGATAGGGGCTCAGGTCGGAGTAGATCGAGTAGGCCATCCCGCGCTCCTCGCGGATGGTCTGGAAGAGCCGCGAGCTCATGCCGCCGCCCAGCACGGTATTCAAAATGAGCGTGGCGTAGCGATTCTCGTCGGTGATAGGAGGGGCGGGCACGCCGAGGCAGATCTGCACCTGTTCCAGGGATTTCTTGTTGCGCCGGACAATGCGCGCGGCGGCCTCGGGCGCCGGCAGTTCGTCGAGAGTGGCCCCGCCGGCCAGCGCGCTAAACTTGCTCTCCACCGCCGCGACAAAGGATTCGTGCTCCAGATTGCCGGCCGCGGAGAAGATCATGTTCCCGCCGTGAAAGCGGTCGCCGTGATAGGCGGCCAGGCTCTGCCGGTCGAGTTTGCTGACGGTGGCCGCCGTGCCGAGAATCGGCCAGCCCAGCGGATGATCCTTCCAGAAGGCCTGGGTGAAGAGCTCATGGACCAGCACGTCCGGGTTATCCTCGTCGATCTTGATCTCTTCCAGGATCACCCCGCGCTCCCGCTCAATGTCGGGTAGGTCGAAGACCGGGTTGAGCACCAGATCAGCCAGCACATCCAGCGCGATCGGCACGTGCTCGGCCAGGGACTTCACATTGAAGCAAATGGTCTCCTTGCCGGTAAAGGCGTCCAGATTGCCGCCAATCGAGTCCATCTCGCGGGCGATATGCTGCGCGGTGCGGGAGCGGGTGCCCTTGAAGAGCATGTGCTCGACAAAATGGGAGATGCCGTTGGCCTCCGCCGGTTCGCAGCGAGAGCCGGATTTGATCCACACCCCCATGGCCACCGAGCGCATGTGCTCCATGCGCTCGGTCAGCACGATCAGCCCGCTCGGCAATACGGTCCGGCAAAGATTTCGTTCGGTGGTCATCATTCAGGGGTCAGGGGTCAGAGATCGGAGATCAGTGGCCGAATTTGATTGTAGGCTAACAGGGGCTTGCGCGGCGCCGGGCGACTCAGTGCGGGCTGCGGCCTACGGGGGAAATGCTCTATTCTGGCCCAAGCCATGAACGAGGATTCCCCCCAGCTTGTTTCAATCGAAGCGACGGAGCCAGCTCACGAGAGCCGCAAGCCGCTTTTTGGCCTGGACGCGGAGGCGCTGGCAGCGCGAATGGTCGAGGCTGGCGAACCTGCATGGCGCGGACGCCAGTTGGCAGAAGCGCTTTATCGTCAGCGGATTGCCGATCTTAGTGAAATAACCACTTTACCCAAGGCCCTGCGCCGGCGGCTCACCGCTGAATGCTGGCAGGTGAGCCGGCCAGCCATCGTCCAGACCTTCCAATCCGCCGACGGAACCGAACGCTATCTGGTCGAATGTGGAGCAGAGAGTCAGCCGGGCTATACCGTCGAAACCGTCTGGATGCCGGAGGGCGACGGCGGCGAAACCGGCGACGGCAGCGATGCGGACGCATTGCAGTCCTCGGGTGCCCCATCCATTCCGCTGCCTTTGGCGGAATGGGTGGGATACCACGAACCCGGCCCCAACCCCAAGCTAGGACGACAGCCCGAAGTTCAGCGCGCCACCATCTGCGTCTCTAGCCAGGTTGGCTGCGCGGTAAACTGCCAGTTTTGCCTCACCGCCAAACTCGGTTTGCAGCGCAACCTCGGCGCGGGCGAGATTGCCGGGCAGGTGCTGGCTGTCTTCGACCGGCACGCCGTCGAGGTGGGCCGCGACCGCGTGAATCTGGTCTTCATGGGCATGGGCGAGCCTTTTCTCAACTACGACAACTTCATGGCCGGCGTGCGGCTGCTGGTGCGGGAGGTTGGACTCAGCCCGCAACGCATGACGGTCTCCACCTCCGGCATTGTCCCCGGCATCGAGCGCTTTTCCCAGGAGCCGCCGGAGCTGCGTCCCAAGCTGGCCATCAGCCTCAACGCTCCCAACGACGCGATTCGCGGCGAGATCATGCCGATCAACCGCAAGTGGCCCATTGCGGCGGTCATCGACGCGGTGCGCCAGGTCCAACTCCGGCCCCGTGAGCGGATCACGTTTGAGTACGTTCTTCTCGGCGGAGTCACCGACCGGCCAGAGCACGCCGTCGAAGTCGCCCGGCTGGTCCGCCGCACGGGCCTGCCCGCCAAGGTCAACCTGATCGCGTGGAATCCCGGTCCCGGCGTTGCCTACTCCACGCCGCAGCCCGAAGCCGTCGAAGCCTTCCGACGCACGCTAGCCGAAGCTGGGATTCCGGCCTACATCCGCAAGCCGCGCGGACGAGACATCTACGCGGCTTGCGGCCAGTTGAAACGCACCGTTGAAGCCTGAGATTCAACCATTTATGGAATGTTTTGGGAATGCCTGGGCCGCTCGCGAAATAAGGCGTAAATTTCCTGCATAACCTCGTAATCGCTGGAGCTAACCTCCGTCTAATCATACGGGCGGGTACAAGCCACCCACGGAAAGGTCTCAGCCATGCAAGGATACCGCGTTACTGTCGTTCTCGGATTCCTCTTAGCTTTCAGCTTTGTAGTTTCCGGTTCACCGGCGCTGGCTGCCACGCCGTACTTCACCCTCACAGCCACCAACGTGGCCCTATCCTCCAGCGATTCCAGCGGAACTGGCTCCAGTACAATCACACTGACCTCGGTCAACGGCTACACCGGCTCAGTTTACGTCGTGTGCGCTCCTCCGACTCTCACGACGGGAGTCAAGGTGCCCTATTGCAGTAATACGGGTGAGGTAGCAAGCCCAGGAGCTAGTGGAAATGCCGCAGTTCCAGTATTGCCACCTTATACGCTGACCGCGAATGAGGTGGTGACGGGGAACGTGGCCTTCTATAATTCTGTCCTCCCTTGCAGCAACCCTTGCCCCGTCAGTCTGCCGCGCCGCGGAGGCCGTGGGGCGGCGCGAGGCTTGGCGCTGGCCGGTGCGCTGCTGTTGGGCTTTGGTTTCCGGCGAAGGGCAGCACGCTGGCTTACGCTGACTCTGCTTGCTGTAGGAACCCTGGCCGGTCTGGCGGGAATCAGCGCCTGCGGCGCCAACAGTAATGCCGTGACGCCGGGGATCTATGCCTACACAATCACGGCGACGGACATCAATACCTCTGTGTCCGTGAACACAACGATCAATGTCACCGTGCCGTAGGCCGTTTCGCACTTCGTGCCGAGGTTGGATTGCTTCGGGCGGCGATCGCTGCGCGCCAGCCGCGACATCTACGCCGCTTTCTGGCAGTTGAAACGAACTGTCGAATTTGACCGCAACTAATTTTTCGATTCGGAGTTTACACAGCCGTATCAATCATCTCACTCACCCGGAAAGGTGCATCGACATGAAAGGCAGATTCTCAAACTTGCTCCTTGCAATGGCTGCGGGAGGACTGATCGTTGTCAGTTCCGCCACTGCCCAAACGACAACCACAACCGCCCCCGCGCCCGCCGCGCCAAAGGCCGGCCCTGGGGCTTACGATCCCGGCCACCCGCGCGTCAATCAAGTCAATCGCCGCCAAACGAACCAGCAGAGGCGCATCGCAAACGGCGTCAAAAGCCATAAATTGACGCCGAATCAGACCGCTCACATCGAGAAACGCGAAACCGGCGTTGAGAGGACCGAGAAGAAGGATATGTCCAAGGACAACGGCCATCTCACCAAGGGCGAGCAGAGGAACCTGAATCATCGGGAGAACAAGATCAGCACCACCATCCACGATGATAAGCACCCCCAGCAATAGCCGCGCGAAGGCTCGCTAGCGCATGGAAAACGAAGCGCATCCCAGGCATCGCTTGTGAGAAATGCGGGCTACCGCACCACGCCAGCGTCGCGCGCCGGCCAATAGACGAAGACGGCTTTCCCGTAGATGAGCGAGCGCTCCACGGGGCCGAATTCGCGGCTGTCGGAGGAGATGGATCGGTGGTCGCCCATCATGAAGTAGCTGTCCTCGGGAACGACGATCTCCGGATAGGAATGGTTGTCGCGGAACTCCTCGGGGACATACGGCTCGATCAGGGGGTTTCCGTTGAGCCACACTACGCCATGGTCGATCCATAGCCTGTCGCCGGGCAGGGCGATCACGCGCTTGATATAACTGGTCTCCGGATTGCGCGGATAGTGGAAGACCACCACGTCGCCGCGCTCGATGGAGGAGATGTGGTAAAGAAACTTGTTGATGAAGAGCCGATCATCGTCTTCCAGCCTAGGCAACATGCTGGTGCCTTCCACGCGCACGGGCTGGTAGAGAAACGTGATGATGAAGACCGACGCGGCCGTTGCGACGAGCAAGTCGCGCACCCACAGTCCGATGCCGCCGGATTTCGCGGACGGCGCGGGAGTTGGGGCGGGAGGCGGCTGGTTCAAGCTTGCCCCAGGCTCGAGGTTTGGTTCGCTGCCGGGAAGGTTGGGGGGAAGTGTTTCCATCGTTTCCTGTGATTGTAGAATGAACAGCTTGCGAGTTCCTTTCGGCGAAAACCGGACCTCTCAACTCCGAAGAGCTGAAAGACCCGCTCCGTCGAGAAGAAACCTTCAATCCTGAGAGTTAGACGCACCCGTTCTCCGTCTGCTTAGAGTGTAATCTTTCACCCGCGCCCAGGAGCCAGGGCGAGTGAATCTGTGCTGGCAAGCGCATCGGGGTGCAACTTTCCCTTGCCGGCTGCTTCCGGCTACCCCGCTGGCGTCCTGCCGCGATACTCTTAAATCCAACATGATCAGGGACGACAACCAGCCCGCGGCTCCGCACTCTCCCCCACTGGAGAAGGAAATGGCGGACCTAACGCCGTTCATGCGCCAGTGGACGGCGGCCAAGCGGGAGAATCCGGATGCGCTGCTGTTTTTCCGCATGGGTGATTTTTACGAGCTGTTTTACGACGATGCCGTGACCGTGAGCCGGGAGTTGCAGTTGACGCTGACGGCGCGGGACCGGGAGCGTTCGCAGCCAATGTGCGGGGTTCCCTACCACGCCGTCGAGAGCTACCTGGCGCGCCTGTTGCGCAAGGGCTACCGCATCGCCATCTGCGACCAGATGGAAGACCCGAAGCTGACGAAAAAGATCGTGCGGCGGGAGGTGACGCGGGTGCTCTCGCCAGGAACCGCTCTGGATGCCGGGCTGGGGCAGGAGCAGAACAATTTCCTGGGGGCATACTTCGAGAGCGGTCCCGAGAAAGAGCCGGTATGCGCGGTGGCTCTGCTGGACCTTTCAACGGGCGAGTTTCGGACGGCGGAGTTTTGTGGCGTGGCGGCGCGGCAGCAGGCGGTCGACGAGATTGTGAAGGCGGGGTCAAGCGAGGTGCTCATCGCCGCGAGCGCGGAGCTGCCTGCGCAGTTGGAGCGAATTCCGGCGCGGACGCGGGTTCCGGACTGGGTTTGGACGCGGGAGTTTGCCGTTCCGCTGGTGGAGCGGCAACTGAATGTGCGATCACTCGAAGGATTTGGGCTGACCGAGCATCCGGCGGCGGCGATCGCAGCCGGGGCGGTGCTGCACTATGTGCGGACGACGCAGCGAAACGAGGCGCTGCACGTCGATAGCCTGCGATTTGAGGAGCACTCGACGGCTCTCGAACTGGACCAGGTTACGGTGAGAAATCTGGAGCTAGTGGAACCGCTCTTCGCCGGCCAGGACACGCGGGCGACGCTGTTTTATACGCTCGACGCCTGTCAAACGCCGATGGGCAAGCGGCTGCTGCGGGCCACGATTCTGCGGCCCCTGGTGGACGCCGAGGCGCTGAACGCCCGCTACGAGGCGGTGGGTGAGGCGCATGGGGATTTGATGAGGCGCGAGGAGATTCGGCGGGCCTTTGCGGGGCTGCTGGACCTGGAGCGGCTGCTGGCGCGGCTCAGCCTGGACTCGGCGGGACCGCGCGATGTGCGGGCGCTGGCGGCGAGCCTGAGCCGTCTGCCGGGGTTGAAGACGTCGCTCGATGCGATGCGCGCGGCGCGCTGGCGCGAGCTTGCCGAACGGCTGGACCCGCTGGCGGATGTGACGGCGCGGATTGCAACGGCGCTGGTCGAGGAGCCTCCGCTGACGCTAGTGGATGGAGGAGCGATTGCCGCGGGAGTGGACGCGGAACTCGACGAGTTGCGAACGATTTCGACGACGGGGCGACAGCAGATTGCGGCCATTGAGGAGCGGGAGCGCGGGCGTACCGGGATAGGTTCGCTGAAGGTTCGATATAACTCTGTCTTCGGCTATTACATCGAGATTACCAAGGCGAACATGGCACTGGCTCCGGCCGATTATGAGCGCAAGCAGACTCTTGTCAATGCGGAGCGGTTCACGACACCGGAGTTAAAGGAGTATGAGCGCAAGATTCTGACGGCGCAAGAGCGGTCCATCGAGATAGAGAAGCGGATCTTTGCCGAGCTGCGGCAGACGGTGCTGGAGGCGGCGGGGCGCATCAAGCGGACTTCGGCTTCGGTGGCGGAAGCGGATCTGCTGGCGAACTTTGCGCATCTGGCGGCGGGGCGGCGCTATGTGCGGCCTCGGCTTGTGGAAGAGTTGGTGGTCGAGGCGGTCGCCGGGCGGCATCCGGTGATCGAGCAGTGGATGGAGGAGACGCGCGAGGGGCGGTTCATCGCCAATGACATCTACTTGAACGCGGGGGGTGATGGGCCTAGCTTGCTGTTAATAACCGGGCCTAACATGGGCGGCAAGAGCACCTATCTGCGCCAGGCGGCTATGTTAGTCCTGATGGCCCAGATGGGCAGCTTTGTTCCGGCAGAGAGCTTGCGCTTTGGACTTGTGGACCGCATCTATACGCGCATCGGGGCAAGCGACAATGTGGCGCGGGGACGCTCGACCTTCATGGTGGAGATGACGGAGACGGCGACGATCCTGAATACCGCGACGAACAGATCGCTGATTCTGTTGGATGAAATGGGGCGCGGCACGGCGACCTTCGACGGGCTTTCGCTGGCCTGGGCGACGGTCGAGTATCTTCATGCGGAGACCGGGGCGCGGACGCTCTTTGCCACGCACTATCATGAGTTGACGATGCTGGCCGAGAAGCTGCCGCGAGTCAGGAATCTGCGCGTGGGCGTCAAAGAGGCGGCGGGCGGCATTGTGTTTCTGCATAACATCGAGCCGGGGGCTGCGAGCAAAAGCTATGGCATCGAAGTAGCGCGGCTGGCTGGACTGCCGCCGGTTGTCATTGAACGCGCCAAGCATGTGCTGCGGCAGCATGAGAAGCAGGAGCGGCAGAGCGTGCAGGTGGAGACGGCCCCGGAGCCGTTGCAATTGACGATCTTCACGCCGCTCTCGCAGCGGATTGTGGACCGGATCGAGGCAACCGATGTGAACTCGCTAACGCCGTTGCAGGCGCTGAATCTGCTGGAGGAACTTCAGCAGGAGTTGAAGGAGCGTCAATGAAGAGGAACCTGCGACAAGCTGCGGGAAGCTTGCTGGTTGTCGGTCTTGGAGGCACGGAGCTTACCGGCCTGGAGCGCGCATGGCTTAAGCTGGTGCGGCCCGCAGGAGTGATTCTCTTCCGGCGCAACATTGCGGACGCCCGGCAGACGCGAGCGCTGCTGGCGGAGGCTACGAGTTTGTGTGCGCCGAAGAGTTTTCGCTGCGTGGACGTGGAAGGCGGAACGGTTGACCGGCTGCGGGATGCGCTCGCGCCTATGCCTTCAGCGCAGGCTGTAGCGCAAGCAGCGCGCCGGACGGGCAAGCACGGCCTGGTACGAGAGCACGGAGAGCTGATTGCGCGGGGAGTGAAAGCCTTCGGGTTGAACACCACGCTGGCGCCGGTGCTGGATCTGGCTGAGCCGGATTCGGCTGAGGTGATGGGCACACGCGCGGCAGGATCGACGGCGAAGGAAGTTATCGACTATGCGCGCGACTTTCTGGCCGGACTCGAGGCGCAAGGCGTGGCAGGCTGCGGCAAGCATTTTCCGGGGCTGGGTGGAGGGACGCTCGATTCGCATCGGGAGACTCCGGAGATTCGGCGCGGCGCGGGCGAACTCTGGCAGAAGGATCTGGCGCCGTATCGCGCACTGCGAGATAACTTGCCGATGATTATGGTGAACCATGCGGCCTATCCCGATACGCCCGGCAAAAATCGGCCTGCGAGCGTCTCGCCTTATTGGATTACGACAGTGCTGCGCAAGCGGATTGGCTACAAGGGAATCGTCTTCTCCGACGATATGGAGATGGGCGGGATTCTGAAGTTCATGCCCATCGAAGAAGCGGTGGTTGCGGCGATTCGCGCGGGGATGGATGTGCTCGAAATCTGTCAAAGCCCGGAGCTGATTTTGCGCGCGTATGAGGCTCTGATTGCAGAGGGAGAGCGGTCGGCGGCGTTTGCGAGGCTGCTGATTGGCCGGGCAGAGAGCTTGGCGCGGCGCAGGGCGGAACTGTTTGCGGAAGCTGCGCCGGCGGCGCTGACCGCCAGGCAATTCGAGGCGCTGCGCGGGCGGATTGCGCGTTTCAGCGAAATGATCCGAAAGGCTCAGGAGGCGCAGACGGCATGAGCGCGAAGTCCATGACAGTGGCCGGCATCATGAGCGGAACATCCGCCGACGGTATCGACGTGGCCGTCGTGCGGATTGCGCCGGGGAAACCGAGAGTCAAGCTGTCGCTCGTGGCGCACGAGGGATTTGCCTTTCCGGCCTCGCTGCGGCGTGCGGTGCTGGCGGCAATGAACGCTGCCTCAACGTCAACGGCTAAGCTGGCGCGGCTGAACTGGCGGCTCGGCATGGCTTACGCCGAAACAGTGAGAGCGACGGTCGAACGGCACGCGGTGAAGCTCGACCTGATCGGCTGCCACGGACAGACCGTCTATCATCAGCCGCGCGCCGAGAGCTATGCGGGCCGGCGGTTCGGCTGCACCTGGCAGTTGGGCGAGGCGGCGGCGATCGCGGCGGCGGCCGGGGTTCCGGTCGTCTCGAACTTTCGACCCGCCGATATGCTCGCCGGAGGACAGGGTGCTCCGCTGGTTCCGCTGCTTGACTATGTGCTCTTTGCCGACGCCAAGCGGGGGCGCGTCTTGCAGAACATCGGCGGCATCGCCAATCTCACCGCCATACCCGCCGGAACCGCAGCGGATGCGGTGATCGCCTTCGACACCGGGCCGGGAAATATGGTCGTGGACTGGCTGGCACAAGAGCTTTTTGGAAAGCGCTTCGACCGCAATGGCGGCTTTGCCGCGCGGGGCGCTGTGCTGACGCCAGTATTGGCGGAGGAGTTGCGCAACCCTTACTTCAAGCAGAAGCCTCCGCGCACGGCAGGGAGGGAGCAGTTTGGGCGCGAGTACGCGGCGAAGTTCCTGGCCGCCTGTCAGCGGCACAGCGCCAAGCCCGAAGATGCGCTGGCCACCGCGACGGCGCTGACCGCCGAGACGATTGCACGAAGTTATAAGGCTTATATCCGGCACAAAATGAAAGGCCATGAAGTGGACTACATCGTCTCCGGCGGCGGGGCGCGCAACGCGACGCTGATGGCGATGCTGGCGCAGAGGCTGGAGCCGATGGGCTGTGAACTGGCGGCGAGCGAGGAGTTCGGCTTGCCCGCCGAGGCAAAAGAGGCCGCGGCCTTTGCGTTGCTGGCCTGGCAGACCTGGCATCACTTGCCGGGAAACGTGCCGCGGGCAACCGGTGCGGCGCGTCCGGCGATTCTGGGACAGGTGACTTATGCGTAGGTTGCTGGCACTGGCCGCGCTGATTGCGCTTGCGGGCTGCCATTCGGCGCCTCGCGATCCGCGAACGGTCGTGTTTCTGATCGAGAGCAGCCCGGCGAGCCTTGACCCCCGCATCGGCACGGACGGTCAATCGGAACACATTGACGAGCTTCTCTTCGATGGCCTCGTTGCCCGCGACGCAAACTTTCATTTCACGCCGGCGCTGGCCGAGAGTTGGGAGCAGCTCCCGCTGACGCTGGTCTTTCATCTGCGCCCGTCTGTCCGCTTCCACGATGGCCGCTTGCTGACAGCCCGCGATGTGGCATGGACGGTCAACTCGATCCGCACTGGCCAGGTCATCTCGCCCAAGGCGGCCGCCTATGCCTCGGTGGACACCGTCGAGGCTCGGGACGCGCAGACTGTGGTCTTTCATTTGAAGCGCGCGGACAACTTTCTGCTGACCAATCTTTCCACGGGCGCATTCGGCATCGTTCCAGAAGGAAGCGGGCGGGAGTTTTGGCGGCATCCGGTCGGCACGGGGCCGTTTCGTTTTGTAAGCCAGCAGATCGATCAGGATGTTGTGGTGGAGCGCAATCCGCTGAGTTGGGCCGGAGCGCCCGAGATCGACCGGGTGCGCTTTGCCGTGGTGCCTGACGCCATCACCGAGTCGCTAGAGTTGGAGAAGGGCTCGGGCGACGTGGCAGTCAACTCCCTGCCCATGGATTCGTTGGCGATCCTGGCCACGCGGCCGAATCTGGCGGTCGAGGACTCGCCGGGAACGCAGATTCAGTACCTCGGCTTCAACCTGCGCGACTCTTTGCTCAAGGACGCGCGCGTGCGTCAGGCCATCGCCTGCGCGATCGACCGCAAGCTGATCATCAAGGCGCTGCTCGGGGGACACGCGGAGCCGGCGGAGAGCCTGTTGCCAGCCAGCCACTGGGCCTGGAGCGGCGATGTTGCGCGCTACGACTACGATCCGGCAAGGGCTGCGCGGCTGCTGGATGAGGCCGGGCATGCGCCGGGGCTGAATGGTGTGCGTTTTCACCTCACGATGAAGACCTCTACCGATGCAGACACCCGCCTGCTGGCCGCTGTCTTGCAGCAGCAACTGGCGGCGGTGGGCATTGCGCTCGACCTGCGCAGCTACGAGTTCGCCACTTTTTACTCCGACCTGAATCGCGGCGCGTTTCAAACCTATTCGCTGCGCTGGATCGGCGGCAACGAGCAGCCGGACATCTTCAGCGTCTATGCGGCGGAGAACTTTTCCCCAAAGGGAAACAACCGCGGCCACTACTCGAATCCGCAGCTTGACGCCTTGCTGAGCGACGCGAGAGAGAGCACTGACTCGGCTCGCCGGCGCACCGATTACGTTGCGGCGCAACAAATCCTGGCTCGCGATCTGCCCGCGATCAATCTTTGGTACAGGGATACGGTCGTAGTCCACAATCGGCGCCTGAGGCATGTGGTTCCCACGCCGTCGGGCAGCTATGCCTTTCTGGAGACGGCGGAGATCGGGGGCGATTGATGCGGCTGGCTGCGGATTCCTGAAGATCGTCTGCTTTGGCGCTGGAATCCCGGCGATTTGGGGCAAATTCAACCGGCTGCGGCAAGGTCTTTTCAACCTTTTGGCGGCCTGATTCGTCTACCGGAACAGAGATGGTTCGCACCCCGGAGAGTGAAAGATTCCGGCCGGTGGAAAGTTGGCTTATGAAGAGCAAGACAAAGATTTGGTTTCTGCTGTCCATCGCGCTGGGATTTCTGGGCGCTTCATGGATGGCCGGCGCACAGGTTCCTTCGCGGGTTGTGGGCACGATCGCCGCCATTGACGGCAGCACGCTCACGGTGAAGACCGATCAGGGGCAGGCGGTCAAGGTGGTGGTTCCAACCACCGCGGCGCTTAAGCGCATCGCGCCGGGCGAAAAGGATCTGAGCAAGGCGGAGACCATACAATTCAGCGATCTGGCGGTAGGCGACCGCGCGCTGGTAAAGCTCGATCCCAACGCGCCCGCCGGCGTTTCGCAAGCATTGCAGATCGTGGCCATCAAGCAGTCCGACCTGGCGCAAAAGCAGCAGAAGGATCGCGACGACTGGCAACTGCGCGGCGTGGGCGGGCTGGTAAAGAGCGTCGATGCCGCGGCGGGCGTCATTGTGTTGACCAGCGGCTCGGGCGCGACAGCCAAAACGATCACCGTGCACACTACCAAGGCGACGACTCTCAAGCGCTACGCCCCCACATCGGTGCGCTTTGACGCGGCGCAGCCCGCGCCGATCGATGCGATTCATGCGGGCGACCAGTTGCGCGCGCGCGGCGCAAAGAACGCGGACGGGACGGAGATTGCGGCGGAAGATGTGGTCTCGGGCACCTTCCGCAACATATCGGGAACCGTTACGTCGGTCGATACCACAGGCTCGACACTGCTGGTCAAGGATCTGGCGACCAAGAAGCAGGTCACCATCCACATCACCGCCGACGCGCAGATGCGGCGGCTGCCCGATCGCATGGCGCAGGCGCTGGCGGCGCGGTTCAAGGGATCGCCGAGCGGCAGTCAAAGCGGAGGAGGCAGCACCGTCGCGCCGGCCAGTGACGGAGCAGCACCCGCACCGCAGCGTAGCGGCCAAGGGCAGTGGGGCGGCGCGGGCGGGCAAGGCGGACAAGGCGGCGGCCAATGGGGCGGGCAGAATGGCGGCGCGCCCGGCGGACAGGGCGGACAATGGGCTGGACGCGGCGGAGGCGACCCGCAACAGATCCTGAATCGCGCACCGGCCATTCAACTTGGCGATCTGCAGAAGGGCGAGGCTGTCATGCTGGTTTCGACCGATGGAACTACCGAGGTTACCGCCATCACGCTGCTGGCGGGCGTTGAGCCGCTGCTGGAGGCACCCGCGGCCAGCCGCGACCTGCTCGCTAACTGGAGCGTGGGCGCCAATACGCCTGACGTTGCCCAGTAGGCACACCCACAACCAGCGAAAACAAATGAGGGACACGTGTATTCAAGACTTGATTGCTTTGCATTTCTTGTAATGGGCCTGGAATTGGGCCTGGCAAATGCGGCCGTGGCGCAGGTGCAAACTCCCGCCGTGCCGGCTGCTCCTCCCACGACCACGACAGCCACGGCAACGGGGAGCCTGCATGGGCATATCGCCGACCCGACGGGCGCTCTGATCCCGGGCGCAACGCTCACCATCGCCACCCCAGATGGAAAGACTGTGACCATGGCGACTGCGGACGCGAGTGGCGCTTTCCAGGTAAACGGCCTCGCGCCCGGCGCATACATTGTGAGCGCCTCTGTTGCGGGATTCGCCCCCTTTGCTTCGCCGGCCATTCAGCTTGCGGCCGGCCAGGCAAAGCGCGTGGACATTGCGATGGCCTTGCAGGTCGAGCAGCAGAGCGTGGTGGTCACCGACGAGTCGCCCACGGTCAACGTTGAAGCGGGAGGCAATGCCAGCGCCTTGGTGATCAAGGGCAAAGACCTGGAGGCATTGTCGGACGATCCTGATGAGCTGTCCAACGAACTGACGGCCTTGGCCGGACCCTCAGCGGGACCGAATGGCGGCCAGATGTATATCGACGGCTTCAGCGGCGGGCAGTTGCCGCCCAAATCGGCGATTCGCGAGATTCGCATCAACCAAAATCCGTATTCCGCCGAGTTCGACAAGCTGGGCTACGGGCGCATTGAGATTCTCACCAAGCCTGGCACCGACAAGCTGCATGGGCAGTTTTTCATCCAGGGCAACGACAAGAGCATGAATACCGGCAACCCGTTCGCGCCGAATATCCCTCCCTATTACAGCTATCAGTTCAACGGCACGGCGAGCGGCGCGATCTCCAAGACTGCTTCCTTCTTCGTAAGCGCAGAACAACGCAACACCGAGAGCGTGAACGCATGGCTGATTCTGGATGCGGTGCTGGAAAATGGCTCTGGCGCATACGTCGACAACACGAACTATGGCGTGGACCTTTTGAATCGGCGCATTCGCGACAATGCATCGGCGCGCATCGATTGGCAACTGGGCGCTAAAAACACCTTCACGGCGCGATACGGCTTCTGGGCCGAGTCGGAGCACGGCGATCTGAACTCCGGATCGCTGCCCAGCGCTTCAACGCACGAATCAAACACCGACCATACGGTGCAGATCAGCGATGCGATCGTGATCAACGATCACGCCGTGAACGAGAGCCGCTTTCAGTACGAGCGGCAGAATGAAAATCACTATCCCGACTCAACGGACCGCACCATCAGCGTTCAGGGAGATTTTACGGGCGGCGGATATTCCGGCCAGGAGAGCCAGGATCACACCACGCGGCTGGAGTTTCAGAATCTGACGACGCTGAGCCATGGGGCACATGCCATCAAGCTCGGCACACGCATGAGAGACACGCGGGATGCGAACCTGACCGACGCTAACTTCAAAGGCTCCTTCACGTTCGGTTCGGCCTCAAGTTATTTGGCGATGGCCAATGGACTTGCGAGTTCGACTATGCCCAATACATTTGCCGAACTGGTAACTGCGGGCGATGGTCCAATTTCAGCGAGTTATACCACCGGGCCGGAGTCAACACTCGCCAATGTCTTCGATATTGCGCTCTTCGCGCAGGACGACTGGAAGTTGAATCCGCGGCTCACACTTTCGGGCGGGCTCCGCTGGGAGGCGCAGAACCACATCGCGGATCACGATGACTGGGCTCCGCGCGCCGCGTTCGCTTACGCCCTGGATGGTAACGGCAAAGACAAGAAGGCCAAGACAGTGCTGCGCGGCGGCTACGGTTTCTTCTACGACCGGCTTGGATCAGGCAACCTGCTGACCGTCAACCGTTCAAATGTCCAAAGCAAGCATGTGATCAACTACCCAACCTGCACAAACTCGGCAACCACCCTCGAAGCGATCGACCTGAACAGTAACGACCCGACAAACTGCACAAGCACCATCGGCAGCACTTCCGCGCTGGTGAAGTACGAGGTTGCTCCTCACTTTCACGCGCCCTACACAGGGCAGGCTGGCTTGAGCCTTGAGCGGCAACTGCTCCCTGCGACAAGCTTGACCCTGACTTATCTGCACTCCTTCGGCGTGCATCAGATCGCTACGCGCAACGCCGATCAGGCCGTAGGTGGAACCCCGCAGGATAGCTCCGGCGATTACTTATACGAGTATTATCCCGAGGCGGTCTTCAAGCAGAATCAGCTCATCACCAGCGTGAATGCACAGTTGAGCAAAAAGCTGAGCATGGTGGGCTTTTACACCCTTGCATGGGCCGACAGCAACGACGCCGGCGGCAATGCATCGAACGCCTACGACCTGGACCGGGACTACGGGCGCGCCGGCTTTGTCTCGCGGAATATGATCTTCGCGATGGCCAATTACACCGGCCCCTGGGGCATTCGCTTCAATCCGTTCCTCATGGCGCAGTCTGGCCGGCCCTATAACATCACGCTGGCCGCCGATCCGTTGAATGGCTTTGGAAACCAGCGACCGGCTCAAGTCGATCCGTCTGCCTGCACACCCCCGACGGCCCGTTATATCCCGACGACCTTTGGCTGCCTCGACAGCCAACCGGCCGCCGGCGAGACAATCGTTCCCATCAACCTGGGCAACGGCCCGGCGGCAGTGGCCCTGAACCTGCGCATCAGCCGCGGGGTTGGCTTCGGTCCCAAACTTGCCACGACCGCCAGCCAGGACAACGGAGGCGGCCCGCCCCAAGGCGGCGGCCGAGGCGGTCCCGGTGGCGGCTTTGGCGGGTTTGGCATGGGCGGCGGTGGCCGCGGAGGCCCGGGAGGGGGCATGGGCGGCGGCAACACCACCGGCCGCAAATACTCTTTGACCTTCAGTGTTCAGGCGCTGAACCTGTTCAACGACATCGACTACGGAACGCCGACGGGAACGATCGTTCCTACTTTGGATAAGAGCACTGGGCTATATGGTCCCGGTCATCAATTTGAAAGATCGACGAACCTTGCCAGCGGCATCTTCAGTACTGGCTCGGCGGCGCGGCGCGTCTTTGCGCAGGTCATCTTCGCGTTCTGAGCAGGCGCCGGAAAAGCGCAAGCGGGCCGGAGCGCTACGCTCCGGCCCGCTTGCGTTTGCTCACCGGGACGCCCCGATTGTCGCCGCCTGTCCATCGCCCGCGAAGGCATCCGTAAGCGAGATGACCTTTAATTGCGCCTTCAGCGCATCGAGGGTAGTGGCGCTGCTGGCTGCGATCTCCACTGTTTCGCCCGGCAGCAGGTCGAAGTAATTGTCTGAAACCTCCACGTCGAGATTGCCGAAAGATAGATAGACACTGCGCGCCAGGACAGGAGATGTTATGCGAATCTTGTAACTCCCCTTCGCTCCGTTGGCTTCAACTCTCAGTTGAGCCGGCTTCAGATGCACCCCTTTGGTCGGAGCGAGATAGACCAGGTTGCGCGAAACCTGCGCGCCGGCCACAGTTAGATCGGCAACGACAAAGACGCGCGAGGTATCCGCCGCGCCCGCATCGGTGAGTTTCTTCAACGGCCAGTCGAGATAGACCTTGCTCGATAGCGCCGCCACTTCGACATTCTGAGATTCTTCCAGCAACACCTTGCCGTCGAAGTCCATCAGCCGCACCCGCAGCGCAGCCGGCTCGGCCTTGACTTTGTCGCTGACGATGTAGACTTTCACTGCGCCGTCTTCGATGTGCGGCGAAACCAGGATCGGCGCATAGAAGCGCCGCGCATAGTATTGCAGCGCCTTCCACCGGCCGTAGTAGTCGATCGAGGACCAGGATGCCACCGGCCAGCAGTCGTTCAATTGCCAGAAGATCGAGCCCATGGTTTCGGGGCGGCTGCGGCGGAAATGCTCGGCGCCTATCTTGATCCCCTCGGCCTGCAAGACCTGGCTCACGTAAAGAAAACTGGGAAAGTCCTTCGGCTCGGAGTAATCCCGCAGCAGATAGTCGTGGATGATCGAGTTGCCTTCGTTGTTCTTTTGGTGCACAAGCATCACCGGCGTAAAGATACTCGCGCGATCCTCAGGTTGCGTGAATGTTTCGATCGTCTTCATCTCCGGAAACGATTGAAAGCCATATTCCGTGACAAATCGTGTGCGGTGCGTTTCGTAGGTTGAGAACGGAACGCGTCCGTGCCATACGTCCCAGATGTGGTCGTCGCCGGTGTGAAAGGCATCGGTCACGGGCTCGTAATCGGCGCTGGGCGAGCTGGGCCAATAGGGCGTCTCCGGGTCGAGCCGCGCCACCACGCGAGGCAGAATGCCGCTGAACTCGGTGAGATAATCCTGCCACATCTGATACTTGACATCGAGCGGCAGAGTTCCGCGCGCACCCCAGTTCAAGGCGCTTTCGGTCTCGTTGTTGCCACACCAGATCACAATGCTGGGGTGGTTGCGCAGCCGGCGGACCTGGTCTTCGGCCTCGGCCTCGATGTTGAGCTTGAAGGCATAGGTGCCGGGCTGCCAGTCGTTGCCGAACATGAAGTCCTGCCAGACCATAATGCCGAGTTCGTCGCAGATCGCGTAGAACTCGTCGGTCTCGTAATAGCCGCCGCCCCAGTGGCGAATCATATTCATGTTGGCGTCGCGCGCGGATTGGAGAATGCGGCGGTAATCGGCAGTGGTCACGCGATTGGGAAAGCTGTCGAAAGGAATCACATCCGCGCCCTTGGCAAAGACGGGGATGCCGTTGACGACCAGCTCAAACGACCGGCCCCACTGGTCCAATTGGCGACGCAGCTCGATGGAGCGCAGGCCGGTTTTGGCCTTGCGCTCGTCAATCACAGTGACGGCGGCGCTCGCCGGGCCTGCCGCGCTGGCCTGCGCGGTGAACTCATAGAGCGGCTGATCGCCATAGCCGGCCGGGAACCAGAGCTTCGGCTGGCGAATCTCGATGGGAAGATCGATGATGTTGCGCCCGGCATGAACGCTGACCGTCTCAACGATGGTCACGGGCGAGCCGCCGTTGGCGTACTGCACGCTCACCCTGGCCGGACCCGCGCTGGCCGCTTCAATCTCAACTTCGGCGTCGATGTGCGCCACTTCCCTGCTCACGTCGCGCTGGCGAATGGCGAAGTCGGCAATGCGGAGCTTGTCCCAGGCCTCGATGCGCACCGGCTTCCAGATGCCGCTGGTGACA
Source organism: Occallatibacter sp. (assembly GCA_049520855.1). GTDB lineage: Bacteria > Acidobacteriota > Terriglobia > Terriglobales > Acidobacteriaceae > Telmatobacter. Next base: position 18,728 of record JBEKPI010000008.1, on the reverse strand, counting down.
AAGCGCGGTCCCCAGTCCCAGCCATACTCATAGGCGGGCTTGCGAATGTAGGTCTTGTCGGCGGTCTTGGTCCTGGCCTGCCAGGGATCGCCGGCGGCCACTGCGGCGGCGGCCTTGATCGGAGACGGGAAGACGACGCGCAGCAAGTTCTTGCCGGGGTGCAGATGGCTCTTCGCGGCCACTCTCCAGGTACGGAAGCTGTTATCGGCCGATAGCACCTGGACGCCGTTCACATAGACCTCCGCCGCCGCATCGAGACCATCGAAAACCAGGTCAACATTGGAGTGGGCGAGCAAGGCGGGCGCAACATCGAAGCTCAGCCGGTACTCCCAGCTCTCGTTTTCGATCCATTGCAACTTTGCCTCGTTGTCGCGAAAGAAAGGGTCGGCGATCTTTTTGTTGGCCAGCAGATCGAGATGCACGTCGCCGGGAACGGTGGCGGCAAGCCAGCCGCTTTCGGCCTGCTGCGCCGCGGCAACCTGGCGGAACTGCCAGCCGCGATCCAGGTCCAGCACCACATTCCTTGCGGCCTTCGACTGCGCCAGAGCGGATTCATTCCCCATGCCAACCCCCACAACCAACACAGCACAACATGCCGCTGCCCGGACCATCGCTTTCCTCATTCCAAACCCTCCAAAGACCTTCGCTGAGCCGCCTTCGCGTCCGCAAAAGGAGAAACAATTCATGCACCGCCAAGGTTATCATGTAAGCATTTTCCTGACCCGGCGATGCGGGCTGGCCTTTATCCTCGCATGTCCGTGCTTCGGCAGCCTGCCGCATCATTGCGCCGCAGGCCCGCTGCCGCAAAGATCCAGACAGCGGGCAAGGCTGGCAGCCGGTAACGCCCCACGGCTTGCGCTCCCCCTGAGACGGCGACAAAGTAGAGAAAAACTCCCAGCAGCAGCCAAATCGCTTCACGGCGGGCGTAGCCCCAAAGCGCCCCGCGCGCCGCCAGCATATAGAACCCAAGCAGCGCAACCTCCAGCGCGGCCATCAGAGCCGCCGGCCACGGATGCGCCCGCGCCAGCCGCATCGCGGATCGCGCCGGCCCTTCGTTCACCACGCGCTTTGGCCCGTCCTCCGGATACGCGCCCAGCAGGCGCAGCAGGTCGGCGGCGCAAGGCGTGAACGCGACCACCGCCGAGCCTTCCAACTGCACTTTCAGGGCAATGCCTGGATGCGCCAGAAGCACACGGCGCGCCTCGGACGCCATGAAAGCGACGCGACGCGCCTGATTCCATCCGGCTTGCTCGGGATGCCGCGCGAGGTAGGCCTGTTCGTCGGGATAGCCGAAGGCGCTCTGCTCTTCGATGAAGGACCGGTGCTCGACGCGGGCGGCGACCTCGGCCGCCTGATAGAAGTAGAGATTCCGGGCCACGATGCTTGAAAACCCCGCGAAACCGGTCTCCAGCCAGTTGCGGGCCTGCCACGCCGCGAGCCACGGCAGCACGCTCAGCAGCAGCACCGCGGGGGCCTTCCAGCGAAGGCCGGGAACGCGCCCGAGCGCCGCGAAGAGACCCAACGCCAGCGCAGCAGGCAGATAATAGCTGACCGGGCGCACAAAGGTTGCCGCCGCCAGCCACAGACCCGCCGCAGCCAAGGCGCGCAGGCGACGCCCGGAAAGAAAAACCGCCAGCCGCTCCAGGCTGAGCAGAAGAAGCGCGAGAAACAGCGTCTCCGGCAGCAAGCGGACGGAATAAATGATCGAGAGCGGTTCAAAGGCGAAGAGCCAAGCCGCCGTGAGAGCGATGCGATCCTCCTCGAAGACGGCGCGGGCCAGCCGCCAGACCAGCACCACCGTGAAGACAGATAGAATCACCTGCGCCAGAGCCGCTATCGCTGCTCCCGGCAGGCTGACGATGGCTAGAAAAAGCGGATAGCCTGGAGTGCGATCTATCTCGGGAAACATTCCGGTATAAAAGCGGCCAAAGAACAGCAGATTGCGCCCCGGCTCGAGATAGCTGGCGGTATCGCCGCTGGCGATGACGCTGGTTCCGGTGCGGACGAGGGCAGCGGCCAGCAACGCCAGCCGGAGTACGGCTGCCATGGCGACAGGCGTTCTAAGGCGCGAACTCCACCACACGCCCTCCCGGCGGAAAACTGTGAATGAGTTCATCGCTTGCCCTCCAGCACGGCCCGGTAGAGCGCCTCCCACTCGTCGGCTTTGGCGTCGATGCTGAACAGGCTTTGGATGCGTTCGCGCGCCGACCGGCCCAGAGAGGCGCGAGCTTCTCGCGGGTTCCGCATCAGGGCTAGCATGGCCTGCGCAAGGGAATCCGGGTTCTTGGCCGGAACGAGCACGCCCGCGTCCCCCACCAGCTCGCGCACGCCGCCCACATCGGTAGCCACAACCGGCTTCTCCATGGCCATGGCTTCGCCCACGGCCAGAGGCATTCCCTCCCAGGCCGAGGCCAGCACAAAGCCGTCGGCAGCGTCGAGCAGGGCGGGCATGTCGCGGCGCAGCCCCAGCCAGCGAACCGATGCCCCGAGACCGAGTTCGGCAGCCAGGGCTTGAACCTCCGCGGCGCCGGAGCCGGCGGCCTCTCCGGCAATCCAAAGCCGAGCGGCGGGGAGAGCGGCATGGACCTGCGCGAAGGCGCGCAGCAGGTTGGGATAGTCCTTGGCCGGCACGATGCGGCCAACCGCGAGCCAGACAAACTCGTCGCCGGCGCCCATCTCTTCTCTTGCCCGAGCGCGGCGCTCCGGGCTGGGCGCGAACTCGGCGGTGTCAATCCCGTTGGCGAGGACAAAACATTTACGGGCCGGAATTGCTTTGAGGCGCACAAAGCGGTCGGCGGCGGCTTGGCTGACGGCGGTGGTGCGGCGGCTGAGGGGGTCTGTCAGGCGATAGGCCAACATGCGCAACCAGGAGCCTTCATAGACATTATGAATGGTGGAGACGATGGGCGCGGGCGCGCAGCCGAGCGGCGCGATACCGGCCAAACGGAGCAGTCTGGCCGTCATGTTGGCCGGGTAGGTATGGCTGTGGATCAGGTCTGGCCGGGTCTCGCGCAAGAAGCGGCGGGCTTTCCAAAGACCGGCGAGGAAGCTGGCGGGAGTCTTGCGCATGTCGAGCCGGACGGCACGGACGAGGCTGGAAGGGGCAGGCCATTCCTCAGCTTGACGCGCTCTGAGAACGACCAGCGAAACCGCGTGTCCGCGCGCCGCCATGCGCTCGGCCAGAGCCAAGACCTGCCGTTCCGCTCCGCCGACGCCGAGCGAGGTGAGCACGTACGCGATCCTCATTTCACCCACACGATCTCCCGCAATCTGAACCATTTTGGTGAATGACAAGTGGCACGATGATAACGCGCGCAGCCGGGTTTTGGCAGCGTCCCGAATTGAATCGGCCCGCGCCAAAGTGCCATTAAGCTACCTTCGCGGGCATGGCTCCCGAAGCGGTCTTCATCCGGCCTCTTGCGATCTGATAAACTTGGTTTGGCTTTTGAGGAAAGTGAGGCGGTTCCATGGACGTGGGCAAGTGGGTGAAATCCAATGTCGATTATGGCCGGCGGCTGGTGGACTCCGGAATAGACGGCGCGCGCGCCGGTCAGGAAGAGTTCCTCAACGGCCAGCCGCTGACTCCCTTTCTTGGCGAGTCGGTGAAGGGCGCGCTGCTGCCCGCCGCTATTGGCGTCTGCGTCGGCGTGCTGGCGGGCTATCCCATCTGGCGGAAGAAATCGACCTCCCTCACCCTGGCGTATGGCTTGCTGGGCGGCGCCATCGGGCTGACCACAGGCATGGCATGGAAGAGCCGCCATCTCGGCGCGAGCGTCGCCGGGAACGCGCTGAAAAGCATGAGCAAAGTGCGCGACGAGCGGTGGCTCGCCAAGCATCCCATCGACTACGCGTAGAACCTCTGGCCGGCGCCGGCTCCTGCGCAGCGAAACCGCTCGACCCTGTTTCAATCCGGCCTACTCCTTCGCCGGCCCGGCTTCCGGCCCAGTTGCGTTCTTTTCCTTGGAAGCGGACTCTTGCGAGACTGTGTCATCCGCTTCGGTCACCGTCTCCGTGTCCAACTCGTGCTCATGGCGATAGTGCTCCGCCGGCATCCTGCCATCCCACCAGGCCCAGTTCATCGGATAGACATCGGGATCGAAAAACACCTGGTAGAAATGCCAGACGACGATCGCGAGAGTCGCTAGAATGGCCTCGTAGAAGTGAATGGCAGTCGCCACATCCACGCACCAGCGCGCCAATAGATTGCCAGTTGCGACCTTGGCCCACATCATGATGCCCGTAACCGCCATCAGCGCCGTGCCCCATACCAGAGCCCAGTACTCAGCCTTCTCCGCATAACTGAAGCGGCCGAACTTGGGCCTCTCCTTGCTAAGTCCGAGATAGAAGCGCATGGTCCCGATAGCATCGAAGGCATCCTTCGGCCGCGGCGCAAAGTCGCGTATCAGCCGGCGCCCTTCCCTGGCCATCGCCAGGTAGAAGATGTGATAGATTCCCGCGCCGATCAGGATAACTCCCGCCACGCGATGCGTGATACTGCGCAGCTTCTCGCCGTTGCCGTTGCCAAGCAGTTCAGCAATCCAGGAATTCGGGAACTTGAGGGCAAAGCCGGTAATCACAAGGACGATAAAGCTGGTAAGCAGAATCAGGTGCTGCCAGCGCTGGTTGACGCTCATGCGCTGCATCATGGGATTTTGCATCGCACGCCGCGCCATGGCCTTGCTGCGCCAGACGATCGCGTTGTGCAGGAACATCGCGCCAATCACAAGAAAGATCAGCGAAAGGTAAAAACCCCTCACCCAGCGCACCGTTACCGTGCCGATATCTTTGGATGGACCGCCATCCAGATGGACCTTGGTCACAGTGAACTTCTGTGTAACTCCCGCGTGGCACTTGCCGCAGGTGGCGTCGAGGTTAGCTCGATTGATCGTCGAGCGGGGATCGCTCGAGGGCAGGATGTTATGCGCGCCGTGGCAACTGGCGCAGTTGGCGGCCACCAGGGAGCCTCCTTCCGTGGCCAGCCCATGATAACTATCGAAGTAACTTGTCACCCTGTTTCCGGGTACTCCAAACTCCTGCGAAAGCCGCACGCCCTCGTGGCATCGCGCGCAGGTATCTTTGGAGACGTTCTGCTCCGCGACCGGCGAGGCGGGGTCGACGTGCGCCTTGATCGAGTGGATTCCGTGGCAGTCCGTGCAGACCGGAGCAAGCCCGTTGCCGCGCGCAATCGCCTGCCCATGAATGCTCTGCGTGAAGGTGTCTTTGATCGCCGCATGGCACTTGCCGCATGTTGCCGGAACATTGAACTTATAGATTGGCGACTGCGCGTCGCTGGCGGAGAGAATCTGGTGCGAGCCGTGGCAATCGGTGCAAACCGCGGCTTTCTTCGATCCATTTTCGGTGGCGTGCCCATGCACGCTTTCCTGATAAGAGAGGAAGGGTTGAGCGCTCTGTCCGTTGGACTCCATCAGAAACTTCTGTCCGTGGCATCGGCCGCAGGTGTTGGGTATGTTGGCGTGATTCACCGGAGACTTGGCGTCGTCGGCAGACAGAACTTCGTGCGCGCCTCCGTGGCAGTCCTGGCAGTTGGCCCCCGGAGCGCCGGCCCTGTAAGCCTTCGCATGAAGGCTGTGCGAGTAAGCCTCCTGCGCATCGGTGTGGCATTGGGCGCAACGGACCTTTTCCGGCGTGGCCTCGTGGACAAGGCTTTTCACATCTTTGTGGCAATCCACGCACGCGAACATGTCGCCGTGGATCGAGTGTTTCAGCTTGCTCTCATCCACATACAAGCTGACTTGCTTGCCGTTCACCTCCGCGGTCAAGGTGGTATCGGAGTGGCAGGCAAGGCAGTCACTATCTTTGGGCTTTTGGTCGGCGCGAGCCGCACTGGCGCAAGCAAACAGAGATAGAGCGAGCGTTGAAGCAAAGATATTCTTAGCGGAGTTCACGCCTTTGAGGAGACGCTTTTACCAGATACCTCGCAGTGACTGGAGTCACACCGCCTATTCGGGCCTGAAATACGCGCTCAGCGTCAGGACCAATAGAATCAGGCCGATCGCAATCGCTGTATAACCAACGACTTTAGAGAAGTTGATCTGCCAAATCCCCGGCGCCTCTGCGATCCTTTCCTCCAGTTTTCCCTGGGCTTTCAGCCGCTCGTACTCCAGAGAACGCTTGTGCTTGAACTCTTCCTCGCTTTCCACTCCGGTAAAGATCACCATATCCATGGGAAAACTGTCCGGTCGCAGATGGGTATTGACGAAGTGGATGGAAAAGATGAACAGGATGGCAAGCAGCCCTTCTTCGCTGTGAATCACCAGCACCGCGTTCAACGCCCAGCCGGGAAGGAAGTGCGCGAAGAATGGGGCGAACCACATCGCATATCCCGAGAAGCCAATGACGACCATTCCCCAGAAGACTGCCCAGTAATCGAACTTCTCCCAGTAGGCATAGCGTTCGAACCGCGGCTTCGGTCCCAGTCCGACGAACCAGCGAAGGTGTCCAAACAGGTCTTTCACATCCTTCCAGTTAGCCACCATGGAGGTCGATCCCCAGAAGATTCCCTTTTCGCGATGGACGAATGCGCGAGTTATAAGGTCTTTTACATGGATCAGAAACGCCAGAGTCAGAACCACGGCGCAGAACTTATGAAAGAAAAGAATCGCTCCGAAGCCGCCGACGCCTTTGGCCAGGCCGCGCGCCCAGACGCTCTCGCTGAATCGAAGAGGAAGCCCGGTCGCCGCCAGTCCCAGAAAACTGGTAAACAGGGCGGCGTGAAGGTATCTCTGCGCCCGCGTGAAGCGCATGAAGAAGCGCTCCCCCGCGCGGCTCTTCTCGCTCGCGCCATCGGCGGCTTGCTCGATATCAGGCATTCTCTCCTCCTTCCGCGGATTTCTTCTTGATCTGGTCGTAGCGCGAGCGGATCAGCCACAGTAAGGTGTGAATCACGAAGAATGTAAGCGTGCCGGCCAGCAGCAGATTCATGAACAAGCGGACAAAGTAAAGGGCCGGGTTCAGCTTGCGATTGCGCGCGTTGGCGTGAGGCTGATACTGCACGAAGCTGGCATTAGCGCCTGTGTGGCACTTGCCGCAGGTGGCCACCAGATTAGCCGGGGCGATCGGAGAGCGCGGATCGGACGCAGGCAAGACGTCATGCGCTCCATGGCAGTCCCAGCAGCGCGCCGTCTCCACATAGCCGCCCAGCGCGCCCAGTTGCGAGTGGAATGTATCCCGATAAGTGGATAACTTATCCTTGTGGCACGAGCCGCAGATAGGCGTGGACTGCATGCGGAAGGCCGCCGCCGTTGGCTGTAAAATCGCGTGCGCCGTGTGGCAGTCCGTGCAGACCGGCGCTTTCAGATCGCCGGCGGCTATGGCCTTTCCATGCACGCCACCCATATAGTCGTCGGTAATTCCCGCGTGGCAGCTTCCGCAGGTATGCGGAATGTTGGTCTTATAAGTCGGGCTTTGCGGATCCTTGTGGCTCAGGATGTGATGCGAGCCGTGGCAGCTCTGGCAGTTTGCCGCCACCAGCAGCCCTTCCTTGCTGAGCGCAAAGCCGTGAATCGAGTCGATATACATCGGATAGACGTTCGGCAGGCCATGCTTCCTGGCCATCGCGTCGCTGCCGTGGCAGGCACCGCAGGTGCGCGGCACGTTGAGCGGATAGACCGCCGACCTGGAATCGTCCTTGGGAAAGATGGAATGAGCGTCTCCATGACAACTGGTGCAGGGATGCTCGGCCTTGACTGAATGTACGCTTCCGGCGAGGCCCGCGGCCTGATCGGCGTGGCAGGTCTTGCACTCGACCGGCGTGATTTGATCCGGATGGGGATAGTCCTTGATGGCGGTGTGGCAATCGCCGCATTTCAAGCTGCCATGCAGGCTCGCGCTGAAAGTATGCGCATCTACGCTGACACTCTTGCCCGAGGCGTCTTGCAGGCCGCTGTCCCCGTGGCAGGAGAGGCAATCGGTCTCCGCCTTTGCCGTCAAGGCCGTCAGGGCGGCCAGAAGCGCCGCTAAGACGAACGCACGGAAGGAAGCGGACTTCATGCGCAGGCTCCTGTCCATCCGTCCTTCTTCCGGTCATGCTTCATCGGGTCTTCCTTACTTCTGAGATTCCATTTCCAGGCGCGTCCCAACCGGACGCGGGAGAGAAAGGACTGCGGCCTTTCACTCCCGGTTCAGGCTATGCGGCCGGGCTTGCTCCAGTCGCGCTGCTACTTCTGCAACGTGCGAATATATGCGATGACATCGTTGATCTGCAGGTCGGTCAGCTTGCCGCTGTAAGCGGGCATCTTGTTCTTCCCGTTCTTGGTGGAGGCGATGAACTGGGCATCGGGGGCCTTGACCATCGCCGGATCCTTGAACGACAGGATCTTCATGCTCTTTCCCATGGGCGTGGCGGCAAGCCCGTCAGCGCCGTGGCACATGGCGCACTTGGCTTTGTAATTGTCGGCGCCGGAGCCCTGCGCGAAGGCAGGCCCCGCAATGAAGACGGCCATCAGAATCAAGGCCGCAGCTCTGATTTGTAAAGTCATGGTGTTGCTCCTTGGCCGGGCGATCTAGTTTTCCCGGCACCGTACCTGTCATATAGGCTGGGTTGCTACGCCGCAAGTGACGCCGGTCACAACCCTAAGAGACAGTCCTTGGGGCCGACGCATTTCAAATTCCCATTTGTTTGAGCAGACAGGGGTGATCTCAAGCGGCTTTGAAGCGTTTTCAGTGGGTGATTGATGTTTTGAAACACAAATTCCATTGCCGGCCAGCGCCACCATGTTGGCGGTGCTTCACAGGCCGCTGAGCCGCGCCAGCGCCTGCCGGGCCAGATCGGCAACCGCCCTGGCGAGCGGGATCGATCCATTCAACGACTCCGGCCGCTCCAGCCGGAGATGCAGCCGGGCGGCAAATTCGCGGAAGAGAATATCGACGTCGTAGAGGATTTCGACGTGATCGCAGAGAAAGCCGATGGGCTGAAGCAGCAGCGCCCGCTGGCCCGAGGCGGCGATGGCTTCGAGGGTCTGCTCGACGGTGGGCCCAATCCAGGCATCGCCACTAGCGCCCTGGCTCTGGAAGGCGAAGAACCACTGCGGAATCTCAGGCACACTGGCGGCCACCAGAGCCGCGGTGCGCCGGGCCTCCTGGGCGTAGGGATCGGCGGGCTGGCCCTCGGAGGCCTGGATCGTACGGCAAGGAACGCTGTGGGCAGTAAACAGCACGGGAACTGGCGCGCCGGTCTCGGCGCTGAGACTTGCGAATTTGGGACGCAGGCGCTCGGCAAAGGCTTCAATGAGAAGCGGATGCTGCGCCCAGCCCTCGGTGAAGTCAAGGCGCAGACCGCCAGCCTCGGCGGCAGCGGTCTCGACGGCGCGGCGATAGAGGCCCACACTGGTGCGCGAATTCTGCGGCGCAAGGCAGAGGACGGCTGCTTCTTCCACGCCGTCGGCGCGCATCTGACGGATCACGGCGGGGATGTAGGGATGCCAGTTGCGCATGGCGACGTAGACGGGAACGGGCTGGCCGCCGGAGGCAAGCTCCGCCTCGACCAGCCGGCCCTGCTGCTGCGTGATTTCGGTGAGCGGGCTATGGCCGATCAGCGAGTAGCGCCGCTGAATCTCTTCGATCACATGCTGCGGCAGCGGCCGACCTCCGGTCACATTGCGCAGGTACTCGGGGATCTCGTCGACGGTCTCGGGGGTGCCGTGGGCGAGGAGGAGGACGGCTTGTTTACCCATGGGTCGACTCCAGCCGGAACTCCTTGACCATGCGGACGACAGCCTGCACGTTCTCGACCGGCGTGTTGGGGACGATGCCGTGGCCGAGATTGAAGATGTGGCCGGGGCGTCCGTTGGCGGAGCGCAGAATCTCCTTGACGCGAAGCTCCAAAACCTCGACCGGCGCAAAGAGCGTGATGGGGTCGAGGTTGCCCTGCACGGCGTGGCCGTGACCCACGGCGCGCCAGCCTTCGTCGAGCGGCTGCCGCCAGTCCAGGCCGATCACGTCGGCGCCGGTTGCGGCCATCTGGGACAGGAGTCCGGCGGTCTCGACGCCAAAGTAGATGACCGGCACGCCCATCTGCTGCACGGCGCGCACCAGGCGTTTGGAGGCCTCGAAGGCGTAGTCGCGATAATCGGCCTGGGCGAGCGACCCAACCCAACTGTCGAAGATTTGGATAACGTCCGCGCCGGCGGCAACCTGCAGGCGGCAATACTCTGTTAATACGGCGACCAGCTTGTCCAAAAGGCTGCTCCATGCAATGGTATCGCCGTACATCATCCGCTTGGTGTGAATGTAATTCCGGGAGCCGCCGCCCTCGATCATGTAGCTGGCCAGCGTATAGGGCGCGCCGCAGAAGCCGATGATGCCCAGCCGGTCGCGGAAGTGGGCGGCGACTTTTTCGATGGCGCGGGCCACGTATGCCAGATCGTCAGCGCGATCAGTGCGCAGGGCACGCACGTCGTCGGCGGTGCGGACAGGGTGGTGGACCACGGGCCCTTCGCCGGCCTGAAATTCGAAGTCGAGGCCCATGGGCTCAAGCGGCAGCAGCAGGTCAGCGAAGATGATGGCCGCGTCCACGCCCAGCTTCTCGGCGGCGGTGATGGTGACCTCGGCGGCCAGTTCGGGCTGCTTGCAGATTTCGACCAGGGTGTGATGCTTGCGGACCTCGCGGTACTCCTGCATGTAGCGGCCGGCCTGGCGCAAGAACCAGACGGGCGTGCGGTCGACGGGCCGGCGCAGGCAGGCGCGCACAAAGCGGCTGCCGTCCAAAATCGTATCGGAGATCGTGCCGGGAATGGCTTCGGCGGCGGGGATGGGGTTGATTGGATGCATACAGAATCGATTTTACCGGGCGGTGCGCCGCCTAAGCCTGCCATTGGCCGAAGAAACACGATTTTGCTATGAGCCTCTTGCAGAATTTCTAGCGAGCTTTGCGAGATTCCATTGAGAGTGCAAACTGGACTTGCCCCAAGAATGGGGCAACCAGTTAAGTCTCGATTTGCAACGAATGGAGAATCGACTCCTCACTCCCTTTGCGACAAGGCTCTAAACTCAAAAGATGGAGACCGGCAAAGCTAGCAAGACCGCTCTTGGCGTAGCCATTCGGCGCGCGGCGCACCAACTGATGGACCGACCTCCGGTGCTGGACGATCCGATCGCGGTGCGTCTGGTCGGATCGGGCTATCGAGGAAAGTTGGGGCGCGCCTCGCACCGGGTGGGGCGGGATTTTCGCGCTTTTATGGCCGTGCGCAGCCGGTATGCGGAAGACCGGCTGGCAGAGGCTGTGGCGGCCGGGGTTAGGCAATATGTGGTCCTCGGAGCGGGCCTCGACACCTTCGCTTATCGCAATCCGTTCCCGGAGCTGCGGGTCTTCGAGGTGGATTTTCCAGCAACGCAAGAGTGGAAGCGGGCGATGCTGGCCGAGGCGGGGATCGCACTGCCTGAGAGCCTGACGTTTGTTCCGCTGGATTTTGAGCACAAGACACTGGCCGCGGGGCTGACTGAGGCGGGATTCGATGTGGGCGCGGCGGCGTTTTTTGGCTGGCTGGGGGTTGTGCCGTACCTTACGCTCGCGGCCTTTCGCGCCACGCTGGGCGACATTGGCGAACTGTCTGCCGGGAGCGCGGTGAGCTTCGATTACGCGCTCGCGCCGGAGACGCTTGGCCCTGTGGGGCGCATGGCGTTTGATGCGCTGGCCGGGCGCGTTGCTGCGGCGGGGGAGCCGTTTCGGCTTTTCTTTACGCCGGAGACGATGGAATCGGAGCTGCGGCGCACGGGATTTCGTCGCTTCGAGCAGTTGGATACAGAGCGGCTCAACGAACTCTATTTCAAGGATCGGGCCGATGGGCTCAGGCTCTCTGCCGTAAAGCTGGCCATGCTGGCGACGGCGTGGGTGTAGCCGCGGCTCCGGCGCGGGCTGCGCGATAAGATGAGTCATGCGCAAATTCGCTCTCATGCCGGCTGCTTTGGTTCTGCTCTCGCTCTCCGGCTGCGGATACCACACGCTGGGCACGGCTACGCATTTGCCGGCCGGCGTCCGAACACTTGCTGTACCGGTTTTTGCAACGCGCACCGAGACGAATCACACCGAGGTGGTGATGACAGAGGCGGTGATCCGCGAGTTCGCTGCGCGCACACGGCTGCGCGTGACCCCCGACAGCGGCGGGGACGCCGATGCGGTGCTGCACGGGACGATTCTCAAGGAGACGGTAGCGCCGCTCACCTACAATTCTTCGACGCAAGAGTCCTCCAGCTTTCTCATCACCGTGGTGGTTTCCGTCACGCTCACCGGGCGAGACGGCGCCGTCCTTTACGAGAACAAGAACTATGTTTTCCGGCAGCAGTATCAGTCCACGACGAACTTGCCAACTTTTTTCCAGGAGAATCCGGCGGCGGTTGAGCGGCTCTCGCGGGAGTTTGCGCGGCAACTAACGGCCGATGTGCTGGAAGGGTTTTGAAAAGCAGGGAACAGGGTGGAGCGCCGCGGGTTTCCGCTGGCATGGGCGAGGCGGGAAGGGTATTCTGGGGGCGGATGGTCGAGAGATTCATCGGCGGAGTTGAGCGGGGGCTAACCCTATGAGCGGGGCGCGCTGGGGAGCGGGATTTGCCGCGACGGGCCGCTTTGTGGCGGAGATCGAGGCCGCGGCTGCCGGCAGGGGGCCGCTCAAGCCCGGTTATGTGCTGGCGGGCGACGAGACCTTTCTGCTGGACCGCTGCCGCGCGGCCGTCCTCAAGGGCTTTGTGCCGGAGGATCTGCGAGATTTTTGCCTGTCGGACCTGGACCTGTCGAGCGCATCGATCTTTGAGGTGCTGGACCGCGCGCAATCCCCTTCTCTGATGGCCCCCTTCCAAGTGATTTTTGTGCGCAATTTGAAGCAGCTTTATGGCCGCGGCGCAAAGAAGGAGGAGTTTGCGGCGCTGGATCGCTATTTTCGCTCGCCCAATCCGCAGGCGTTGATCCTGTTTGTCGCCGACTTCCTGCGCATCCCCAACGATGCGCGGCGCATGGAGATGGAAGATAAGAACCGCTTTGAGCGGCTCACCGAGACTCTGGGCGCTCATTGCGGCATGGTCGAGTTGGCAAGGGTCAATGAGGAGGATGCCATGCGCTGGGTGGTTGCTACCGCGCAGGAGCAGGGCGTGCGCGTGGAACCCGACGCGGCTCGCGAGCTGGCGGACGCTCTTGGCGCGGATATGATGCTGATCTCCTCGGAGCTGGAGAAGCTGCTGCTCTACACGCTGGGCCGGGGTCGGATCACGCTGGGCGACGTGGAGACCATGGTGCTGTCTGCCAAGCAGCGCTCGCTCTACGAGCTGACCGACGCCATCAGCGCGCGGGACCGGGCGCGCGCGCTGGCGCTGCTGCACGGGTTGCTGAACAGCTCCGACGCCGGCGAAGACGCGGCCATCGGCCATCTCTACATGCTGGCCAAGACCTTTCGCCAGATGCTGGTGATTCTGGAGAAGAACGTGCGCGACTCGCGCGCGATCTGGCAGGCGCTGTGGCAGGGCTTCAGGATGCCGCCCTTTGCCGCCGACGATCTGATTCGCCAGGCCAGGCGTTACAAAGGCCGCCGCGCACTTACACGGGCTTTGCGGCTGATTGCCGGGGCGGACCTGGAGTTGCGCTCGTCCCCGCCCGACAAGCGTCTGGTGCTGGAGCGGCTGGTCTACGCGCTGGCCTCGGAGCCCAAGCCCGCTCCGCCGGCATGGGCATCGGCGCAACTTTCCTTCGAGAGCTAACGCTGGCAGTTTTCGTTGAGCCAGCAGCCATAGCGCAGGTCGTCGGTCTGAATGTGCGCGATGTGCAACTCCGACAAGAGGCTCAGCGAAGGCCGGCTCTTTCAGGGGCCTGAAGGCCCCTGCTCCCTCCGTTTTCTCCCATTTGCAACTGTGGTACTAATTCACCCCGTGCCGCTTCAGCCAGGGGCCATATTCGGGGTCCGCGGTCTGAATGTGGATGGTGAACCAATCGCGCAGGAAATTCAGCAGGTGCAGATTCAGAGCGAGCTCCTCGCTGTCGTAGCCGGCGGCGAATTCCTCCACCTGCTCGATCAGCGCGCGGTGCTTGCTCCGGTGATCGGCCAGACCGGCAAAATTGGCGGCCATCAGCATCGCCTCTTCCGCTGAAAAGTGGTTGTGCGCTGACTCCACCAGGCTGCGCAGCAGCGGGCCGGTATTGCTCTGCGCCGGGCTGCGCGTCATCGCGGCGTGCAGGTCGTTCAGAATCTCAAACAGCACCCTCTTCTGTCTGTCGAGCGTCTGCACACCTGCCGAGCAACTCTTATCTGCGGTCAGCAACTCCATGCGCCCCCTCCTGCCGGACAGGCCGGTAATCAAGGTATCGGCTCGCTGTGCGAAAAGTTGAGTGGAAAACGGCTGCAAAGAGTGCACGGGCTCAGGAAAGGCCATGCTGATTCAGCCACGGCCCGTACTCGCGGTCCTCCTTGAGGATGTGGGTGCTAAGCCAGTCGCGCAGGAAGTTCATCAGGTGGACGTTCACCGATATTTCGCCCCGTTCGAAGCGGCCAGCAAACTCTTCCACCTGCCGGGTCAGATCCTGGTGCTTGATGCGGTGCTGCGCCAGCCCCGGATACCGGGTGGACGACATCATCCTCTCTTCGGTGGCGAAGTGTTCGCGCGTGTACTTCACCAATTTTTGCAGCAGCGGGCCGGTTACGGCATTGGCCTGCCCTTTGATCATCGCGGCGTGCAACTCGTTCAAGGCCTCCACAAGACCCTGGTGCTGCTTGTCAATCGTGTCTACACCGACGGAATACTTGGGACCCCAAGTGAATAACGCCATCTCTTCGCTCTCCTGCAGGAATTTGCCGTACAGGAGATGCATCGGCGAAGAACTGATTGAGATTAACCGAGCTGAAGGGTGCGCTCATTTCGTCCTCGCATTCAGCTTCCCGAGCACCTGCTTCAAATCGTCGAGTTTCTGGCCAGCTTCGGCGAGCTTGCCCGCCGCCGTCAGGCGCTGGTAATCGTCAAAGTCCTTGCCGGCTTGCGCAATCAGCGCGTTCAAGTCCTCTGCGGGAGCGGGCGCGCCTGGCGTCGCACTCGCCGCCGCGGGCGCATTCGCACTCTCGACCGCGCTCAATGAGGAGATACTGCCCCCGAACAACGACGATAGCGCCGCATCGAAGGTTGGACCGTAGGCGAGCTTGTCCTGAAGCGCCAGCACCACCAGGCGCAGCTCCGGCATGGGGCTGGTGTTGGCTTGCAGATAGATCGGCTCGGCATAGAGCAGCGCCTTGCCGGACGGAATCACCAGCAGCGTGCCGCGCCGCACATGCGAGCCTTGCTGGTTCCACAACGTCAACTGGCCGGATATCTGCGCGTTCTGGTCGATGCGCGCCTCGATCTGCAACGGCCCGTCCACCTGCTTGGTCTTGGGAAAATCGTAGACGATCGACGTGCCGTAATACGCTCCGTCGCTGCGCCCGGCGATCCAGCCAATCAGATTGTTGCGATTGGCCGGCGTGAAGGGCAGTATCTCGACAAACTCCTCGCCGGTCTCTCCCGGCAGCTTCATCAGCACGAAGTTAGGCTGCATGGGCTGCGTTTGTTGTGTGCCGTCCGCGCCCAGGCCGACCTCGGTTGCCACCGTCCATAAGTCCTCGCGATTATAGAAGACTTCTGGATTCGTCATGTGATAAAGTCCGTAGACTTCCGCTTGCAGCTTTAGAAGTAACTCAGGGTAGCGCACATGCTTGCGCAGACCCGCCGGCATTGCGGATGCGTCTTTGAAGAGGCTGGGAAAGATCGAATGATATGCGGCCAGAATGGGGTCCTGGTTATCGAAGACGTAGAACGTGGTGCTGCCGTCATAGGCGTCAATAACCACTTTGACGCTGTTGCGCATGTAATTAAGCGATTGGCCATCGATACTGTAATGGGTCGAGTAAGGATAACTGTCCGACTGCGTGAAAGCATCGAGAATCCAGGAGAGACGGCCATCGTCGCCCAGGACGATGTACGGGTCCTGATCGAAGGTAAGGAACGGCGCTAGGGCCGCGGCGCGCTCGCGGACGTTGCGGCGCATCAGCAGGCGGCTCTGGGAGTTCACGTCGTCGCTAAATGGCAGCTTGGCCAGATCTCCGCGGTCGAAGGCAATCATGGCGCGGCGCAGAAATCCGCCCAGCTCGATGCCGCCATCGCCATCGTAGAAGGTGCGGTTATCGTTGTCCCCTTGCGGATAGTTGAACTCCTGCTGCCGCGTCTTCACGTACACATCGGTGGAAGTCATCTCGCCGAAGTATATCTCCGGGCGAGTTACGGCAAGCCCCGGCACGGTGCTTTGCACCGGCATGTTACTCAACAGCAGAGTGGGTCGGCCTTCGGTGGTGAAGCCATTCACCGTGTTCATGGTGATGCCGTAGCCGTGGGTGTAAATCAGCTTGTCGTTGATCCAGTTGCGGCTGCTCTCGGGGAGTTTGCCGAGGTCGAGCTCACGCGCGGCCAGCATTACCTCGCGCATCGAGCCATTGATCGGGTAGCGATCGATGTCGATGTCGGGAAAGTCATAGTACGTGCGAATCTCCTGTATCTGGCGCAGCGTATCTTGCAGCGCCCGCCAATCCCACAGGCGAATGTTCTGGAGCGTTGCCTGGTTGTTAGCTGGGTCGGCGGCATCGATGGTCGTCTCGGCGGGAAACTCGCGCTGCTCGAATCCGTCCAGTCCATAAGCCTTGCGAGTCATCTCGATGTTACTGGCGATGTAAGGCCGTTCGCGAACCAGCTCGTTGGGCTTGACCAGGAAGCTGCTGACATACCAGGCGACGACGCCCACCGCGATGTAACAGACGGCGGCCGGCACGACGGCCACAATCAGCCAGCGCCCGCGCGGCGCGAAGAGGCCGCCGAAGAAGGCGATCAGTGCTCCGAGAAGCAGCGCCGCGCACACCACGAGCGAGCCTGTGAGCGTAACATGCGCATCGGTGTAAGTAACTCCGTCGAAGATCGTATGGTGCTCGAAGAGAAGTTCCATGCGGCCGAGATACACGCGCATGGCGACGGCCAGTAACAGAAACGCAGCCGTGACGGAGAGCCCGCGCCAAGGCAACTCGCCGAGACTGGCGCCGCTGCCGCTGAGCGCGCGCGCGCTGCCCGAAACAAGCAGAAACACCACCGCAACGACGCAGGCGATGACGCTGAGCGTCAGAAGCCAGCCGAGGATGAGCTGCCAGGCCGGCAAGGTGAAGAGATAGAAGTCCAGCGGCCTGCCAAAGATCGGATCGGTTACGCCGCCCGCGCCGCGCGGCGCGTACCACCACAGAGCCAGCGTTTGCCACTCCGCGGCCATGGCGCCGCCGGAGAGCGCGGCGACGATCAGCGAGCCGCCGATGGAGACCACTCGCAGCACGGGCTTGAGCGAAAGCCTGACCTCCTGGCCGCCAATGTAGATGCTGTGATCGCTGGGCAGATCGTCGAGATGAGCGTGCTTGAGCGCGGAGAATATCCCCAGCAAGATCAGGAATGTCAGCACAAAGAAGGCCGCGAAGATGCCCCACTCCAGGGCGCGCGCCTTCCAGAAGACCTCGGCGTAGCCCAGCGATTTGAACCACAGCAGGTCAACCCAAAAGGACAGCGCGGTGCGTCCGCCAAAGACGAGGACGGCGATGATGGCGATGAGGAAAAACAATCCGCGGCGGCTGCGGCGCGGCTGCGGCCTCAACTCATTCCAATCGATGGTTTCGGGCAACTCTCTACCCCGCTCTTTCTGTTACTGGAAGTCCAGGCTTCGAAGGTTCGCCCGTCTCTCCAACTTAACTTTAGTCCTATTCACTGCCGTTTGTTCACTGCTTCCTCATAGACCGCGGCATATTCGAGCGCCGGCCGCTCCCAGCTATAGTTCCGCGCCATGCCATTCAGCATCAGGCGCTTCCAGGCGTCCTTATCGGCGAAGGCGGCCAAGGCACGCTCGATCGCCGCAAACAGCGCCATCCCGCTCATGCCGCTGAATTTGAAGCCTGTGCCAGTTCCCTGCTCCGGGTTCCACTCCTCGATGGTGTCGTCCAGGCCGCCGGTAGCCCGGACCACCGGCACGGTGCCGTACTTGAGCGAATAGATCTGGTTAAGCCCGCACGGCTCATAGAGCGACGGCATCATGAAGATATCCGCCCCGGCCTCGATTTTATGGGAGAGGGCGTCGTCGTAGCCGATGCGCACGGCCACGTTGGCCTTGTTCCAGTAGGCCCAGTCGCGGAAGAACTTCTCGTAGACTGGCTCGCCCGAGCCTAGCGCCACTATGGCCACATTCATCTCCGACAATTTACCGGCGATCTCCTCGACCAGATCGAAGCCCTTCTGCGTAGCAAAGCGCGAGACAATGCCGATGATGGGCGTTGCGGCCTCCACCTTCTCCAGGCCAAAGGCAGCCAGCAGGTCGGCGCGGCAGGCTTGCTTGCCGGCCAAATCCTCCGGCGAGTAGCGTGCGGCCAGATTGGGGTCGGTGGCCGGATTCCACAGCCGATAGTCCACGCCGTTCAAAATCCCGCGCAGGTCGGCGGCCCGCAACCGCAGCACGCCGTCGAGCTGCTCGCCAAACTCCGGCGTCTGAATCTCCTCGGCGTATTTGCGGCTCACCGTGGTCAGCATGTCGGAGTACACCAGGCCGCCCTTGAGAAAGTTGAAGCGATCGAACTGCTCCACCTTGTCCATGGTGAAAATCTCCCACGGAAAAAGCAGCCGCTCGGTGGTCGCCGGCGGAAATGCGCCCTGGTAGGCGGCGTTGTGAATTGTGAGCACCGCCCTGGCGCGGCTCA
>JBEKPI010000007.1:0-42627 GCA_049520855.1 Occallatibacter sp. | reverse complement strand
CTGCTTGCCCTTGGCCACGGCCAGTTCGCATTTGACCCGCCCGTTGCGGAAGTAAAGCCGGGTGGGGATGAGCGTGTGACCCTTGATCTGCGTCTTGGAGAGTAGCTTGCGAACCTCTTCGCTGTGCAGGAGCAGCTTGCGGGTGCGTGTGGCGTCGTGGTTGGCCATATTTCCGTGAGAATAGGGACCGATATGCACATTGAGCAAAAACGCCTCGCCGTTCTGGATGATGCCATAAGAGTCTTTCAGGTTGGCCTTGCCCTCGCGGATCGATTTCACTTCGGTCCCGCGCAGGGCCACGCCGGCCTCGAATTTCTCGAGCAGAAAGTAGTTATGGCTGGCGGCGCGATTGTGCGCGGCATCCCGTTCGCCGCTGGCCACCGGGTCGCGGGGCCGGGCCGGCTTCTGGGGGCCGGGAGCCGCCGGCTGAACGATGACGTGGCTGGTTTGGCGAGCCAAAGGGAAGCATCCTCAAGTCTTCATCTTAACATTTGCGTAGTTTTGGGCTTTGGCGCGGACTTTCGCCGGCCGGCAGCGGGGCTTTGCTAAAATGAAGCAGCGTTGGATGGGAAGTTTCACACGTAGGAATTGCGAAAAGAATTGCGTCTGGGGCGGCCAAGGCAGCCCGCAAGGGTCCGATGAGAAGCGTGGGCCGGAGAAGACGCCTGGGAGTTCGATGAACCGCCGCGTTGATGCTCCGGCTGCCACTAGATCCGTCTTTTTGGGAGCCGCTACCTGGTTTGCTTTGTTTGCCGTTCTGGCCGTCTTCGGCCTGTCGAGCGTTCGACTGCACGCTCAGTCGGCGAACACCTTCTTCAAGCGCGGCCAGAGCGCCGAGGCGGGCCAGGACTATGACGCCGCCTTGGACAACTTCCAAAAGGCCTGTGCCAAGGCTCCCAAGAACTTGCAATTCCGCACCTCGCTTTACCGCGTGCGGGTTACCGCATCGGCTGGGCACATGACCAAGGGCCGCAAGCTGCTGGCCGCCGGCAACGATCAGGAAGCGCTGGCGGAGTTTCTGCGCGCCGCGGAGATCGACCCCAGCAATGAGGCCGCGCAGCAGGCCATCTCCAGCTTGCGGAAGAAGAACGGCGAGGCGTCGCCGTCGGGCGATACCAGCCTTCCCGAACCGGAGGGGGAGCAGGCGGATCTCGACTCGATGGGCGCGCCGCCTGAGCTCAAGCCGGTGTCGAACGAGCCGGTGACGCTGCACATGGTCGAAGACTCGAAGGTGATCTACCAGGCTATCGGCAAAGCCGCCGGAATCAATATTCTCTTCGATCCGGACTATACCTCGAAGCGCATCCAGGTGGACCTGAACAACGTTTCGCTGCTGGACGGGCTGCGCATTGTGGGCACCATCTCCAACACCTTCTGGCGCCCGGTCACCGACAACACAGTCTTTGTGGCGGCAAACACCCGCGCCAAGCGCACCGAACTGGATGAGCAGGCGGTGCAGACCTTCTATCTGTCGAATGCCTGGCAGACGAACGACCTGACCGACGTGCAAACCGCCATTCGCAACGTGCTGGCCAATGTGAAGGCCTATGGCGTGGCCAGCCAGAATGCCATTGTGATACGGGGCACTCCGGACGAACTGTTGCTGGCGCAAAAGCTGATCAACGATCTGGACAAGGCGCGGCCCGAGGTGGTGGTTGACATCGCCATACTGGAAGTGAGCAAGAACTGGGAGAGGACCCTGGGCATCGCATGGCCCAGCAGCGTGGGGATCGCGCTGCAGCCGCTCAACAACGGTACGTCCAGCACGACCAGTACAACCACCACCACGACGGGCACGGCCAGCAGCGGCGCCGTCCCGACGCTCTACCAACTGTCTCACCTGAAGGCCTACGATTTTGCCGTGACCGTCGGCTCGGCCACCGCCAATATGCTGCTGAATGACTCGAATACCAAGATTCTGCAGAATCCCCGCATCCGGGCTACCGACCAGCAGAAGGCGACGATGAAGATCGGTTCCAAGATTCCGATCGCCACAGGATCCTATGGGGGGGGCGGCTTGGGCGGCGTGGGCGGCGTGGGCGGAATCGGCATCGGGGTACAGACCCAGTTCCAGTACCAGGACGTGGGTGTCAATATCGAAATGACGCCGACCGTTCACTTCGACCAGGACGTGACGTTGAAGATTAAAATCGAGGTAACGGCGCAGAGCGGATCGGTGACCATCAGTGGCGTGACCGAGCCGATTCTCTCGCAGCGCACGGTGGACCAGGTGATCCGGCTGCGCGAGGGCGAGGCAAGCATCCTCGGCGGCATCCAGGACAGCCAGGAAACGGAGAGTTGGAGCGGCATCCCGGGGCTGAGTTCGATTCCCGGCCTGAAGTACCTGTTCGGCTCCAAGGATCACAGCATCGCCGACGACGAACTGGTCTTTCTGGTGGTGCCGCACGTTGTGCGTTCGCAATCCTTGGACGCTGTGAATCTGCGCACCGTTGACACCGGCTCCGGCCAGTCGATAGAGCTGCGCCACCTTCCGAGCGAGGCTCCGGCCTCGAATCCAGGCACGAATCCAGGGCCGAATCCGGTTTCAAGCCCGGAGCGCCGGCCGGCCAGCGCGCGGCCCAATGTGGGCGCGGTTCCCGGCGAAAGCGCCGTGGGGGCGGGCCCGGCAGCGCTGGCGCAGTTGCACGAGGCCGCCGAGACGAATGGGAATACAGTTACCACTACCAGGCCGCCATCTGGCGCGCCGGGGGTTGCGCCGCCCGCGGGAAGGGTGAGCTTCACGTTCGCGCCGCAGCCCGGCCCCGTGGCTGTGGGCGCCACTTTCAAGGTTCCGGTGGTGCTGAGCGGAGGCGCGGACATCGCTGCCGTCCCCTTGCAAATCCAGTACGATCCGGCCAAACTTTCGCTGGTCAACGTCGACAGCGGGGACTTTCTGGGCCGGGATGGCCAGGCCGTGGCGCTGGTCCACCGCGACGACGGGCCGGGCACGATTGTCGTCAACGCATCGCGTCCTCCGGGAGCGGCCGGGGTGAGCGGTACGGGCGTGGTTTGCGTCCTCAGTTTCCAGGCCAAGACCGCCGGTGCGAGCGACCTGGTCATCACGCATCCGGGGGCGGTGACAAGCGCTCAACAGCAAGTGCCGGCTCAGGGAGCGCGGGTCGGTATTCAGGTGCAGTAGAGCGATGAGGCTCTTATCGGTGAAAATAGCCCGGCCAATCCGCATGAACCGCCCAGGGGAACGAGGGATGACGCTGGTCGAGTTGATTGTGACCGTGACGATTCTCTCGATTCTGGCCGGGGCGGCGTTTCCCGTTGCGCGCTTCGAGGTGAAGCGCCAGAACGAGCGATATCTGCGCTACGACCTGTGGATGATGCGCGACGCCATCGACAAGTACAAGGACGCGGCCGACAGGAACGCCTTCCAGATCAAAGTGGACAGCATGGGCTATCCGCCCGATCTGGAGACTCTGGTCAAGGGCGTGGATGTGCAGACCAAGAAGGTGAAGTTTTTGCGCCACATCCCGGTGGACCCCATGACCGGCAAGGCCGAGTGGGGGTTGCGCTCGATGCAGGACGATCCAAAAACGGACTCCTACGGCGGGCAAAACGTCTTCGACGTGTATTCCAAGTCCACGGGAACGGCTCTGGATGGAACCAAGTATTCTGACTGGTAAGGATGGAGTCAGCGGGGTTAGCGCGGTGAGGGTAGCTGGCGGAGTTCGGCGCCGCTATGGCAAAGAGGATTCAGTGATCGGAATTCGCAAACAAGACGCGGGCTTTACGCTGATCGAGCTGATGATCGTGATGATGATCATCGGCATCCTCATGCTCATGGCGGTTCCCAGGTTTACTGCAGCCATCAATATGGCTCGCGAGGCGGTGCTCAAAGAAGACCTGCACGTGATGCGCACAGCCATCGACTCTTATACAATGGACAAACAGAAGGCGCCGCAGTCGCTCGACGACCTGATTACGGATGGCTACCTGAGGTCTATTCCCGAGGATCCGTTTACCCGAACAAAGGACTCCTGGGTGACCGACACCAGCGACGCGATGCACTCGCTGGACCAGACCGACCCTGGCATCGACGACGTTCACTCTGGCTCGCAGGAGGAAGGCTCCGACGGCCAGCCCTACTCTACCTGGTAGGCTCAACGACAATCCCAGAGGCAAGTATGGTACTACGGACTCATCGGGCGCTCGCCCTTCTGTCCTGCATGGCCGCCCTGTGCGGCTCCATGTGCGCACAAGCAGGAAAAACCATCACCGTCCGGATCCTCGATGGCAAAACCGGAAAGCTCGTAGAAACCTCGACTTTTCTGGTTCGCGTAGATCACCAGCAAACCCTCCATGCCGACTGGGTAGCGCAGAATGAGGACGGCACAGGCACATTGACCTTGCCCAGGAACGCCACTCTCCTCGCGATTCAGGGAACCTACGATTCTTCCGAGAAGATCTACGTTAACTGCGACACCGCGGCCCAGAAGGAGAACCCCGTCCAACATTGGTATACGATCTCCGAGATTCTGGCTACGGGCATCATCGCTCCCAACGAATGTGGGAAGCCCATCTTTACTGCCAAATCCAAGCCCGGAGCCAAAAACAAGTCCGAAGACCAACTCGCGCCCGTCGCCAAACCTGGAGAGTTTGTCTTCTTTGTCCGCAAGCGCAACATGCGCGAAGATATGCAGGACGATTACTCGTCGCACTGAGGCTAAGACGGCCACCGGGTCGCGGAGGAAATCTCTTCTTGGCGGTTGATCCCATCCAATCGTTCGCGTCCGGCTTCGCCCTGCAGGTTGAGCGGCTTTACGCGGGCCTCATCCTGGCCGGGAGCGCCAACCCTGCGGGTAGATCTGGCCTCGCTTCCGAGACCGTGGATCGCTGTCCGGATTCACAACCAGGCCTGGGCGGCACACTGCTCTACGCCGGGGAGCTCGACGCGAAAGCCCGCGCGCTGATGGCGGCAGCCAACATTGCCGGAGCCGCCTCGCTTGCGGTTTCGGCCGATGCCACCGCAGCCAAGCAGGCTGTGCGGGATGGCGTGACGGACTTCCTGGTGACTTCGCTCGACGAGGCCCTGCGCATCCTGAAGAACGAGATTCGCAAGCGCCAGACCGTCGCCGTTTGCGTGGCGCTGACGCCGGAAACCGGCGAGGCGGATTTCGCGCGCGAGATGGCCGAACGCGGCGTCTTGCCCGACCTTGCGCGGCCGGTCGAAGGCGCCGCCCTGCAAGAAGATGAGGCATTGCTCGCCTGGCGCGTGTCCGCCGCTCCGGCCCTCTGGCTGCCCAAGCTGGACGCCATCGCGCTCGAATGTCTCGAAGGCGAGGCCGGTCCCGCTCGGGCCGGCTCCTCGCGCCGCTGGTTGCGCCTGGCCCCGCGCTACCTGGGCCGGCTTGGGCAGGGCCTGCGCCTACTGCGATGCAACTGGGAGACCGCCGCGCGGTTTCAGAAGCAGGTTCAGGAGCGGGTGGAATCTGGGGAAATCGGGGTTCCGGTGGAGATTCAGTGGGTTTCGCCGCCGGCGGCTTCGATCCGGCTCCAGAGTTCCTGCACTCCGTAGCCGGTTTTGGCGGAGACGGGCAGGATTTCGTCCAGTTCCAGGCCCTTCTTGAGCGCCAGCAGATTGCGGGTGCGCTCGTTGCCGCTGAGGCGATCGATCTTGGTGGCTACTACGGCGAATTCGCGGCCGGCTGCGCGCAGCCAGTCGATCAACTGCCGGTCGCTCTGCTGCGCGGGCACATTCGAGTCCACCAGGCAGACGCACAGCCTGAGCGTCGAGCGGATCGCCAGATACGGCTCGATGAAGGCCGGCCAGCCGGCCGAGATGGACTTGGAGATCTTGGCGTAACCGTAGCCGGGCAGGTCGGCGAAGATCAGCCTGCGCCGCTGGCTGGGGTCGAGAAGCGCAAAAAAGTTGATGGCGCGCGTCCGGCCCGGCGTGGAGGAAACCTTGGCCGCCTTCTCGCCCGCCAGCGTGTTCAGCAGGCTCGATTTGCCCACATTCGAGCGGCCCAGAAAGGCAATCTCCGGCACATCGGGAGCAGGAAATTGTTCCGCGGCCATGGCCGAAAGCAGGAATTGGGTTGAATAGCGCACAAGGTTTAGGAATTACCGAGCTAGCAGAGCAACCAGGAAACGGGCTGGCCACCAGCCTTGAGGATACAGGATGCGATTGGCGACGTTTCCAGGAATGTCGCCGGGCTGTACCTCGCTTATTGCGCGGCGGGGATGGGAGTCACAATATCCTCAACCGCGGTTGGGTCTCCGGCGGCTGGCCCATGCCAGACGCTTCCGCCATAGGTTGTGATGTAAATCTTCGCGGCGTCGTTGGGATCGACGATCACCCGGTGACCCCACGCGAAGTTATACCCCCGAATGTGGGTCCAGTGCAGGCCGCCATCGGTCGACCGGTACGCGGCCGCATCGAAGCCGCAGATATAAAGCGTGTCGGGCGTCTTCGGGTCGATGGTCACGTCGTAGACATGCTGCGACTGGGTGAAGATCGGCTTCCAACTCTGGCCGCCGTCCGTGGACAGATAGACACCGCCTCCGGTGTCAACGCCCTCGCGCTCCTGTCCCCATGCGGCGAGATACATTCTGCGATTGTCGCGCGGGTCGAGCGCAAGCCCATTCGGCCCGTTGACGCCCGCTGGAAGATTCATCTTCGTCCAGCGCTCGGCCCCATCGACGGATTTGTAGAGCGCGCCGCTGCCGCTGGTCATGCCGTAGCGGCCCTGGTTGGCGCGGGCCACGATCAGATAGAGCGTGCCGTCATCGGCGCGCACGATTCGCCAGGCAAAGGGGTCTCTCTCGGAGATGCCGGCGTTCTTCAGTTGCCAGGTCTTGCCATTGTCGGTTGATTTATACACGCCGAGACCGAATCCGCAGGCGTAGAGGGTGCGCTGCCCAACCGGACTGGCGGGATCGAGCAGCACGTGCGTCACGGCCGTTTCCTCCATGCCGGTATTCGACGGAGTCCAGCTTCGCCCGCCATCGGTCGAAACGCCGACACCGCCCCTGGCCATGTCCAGAAGATCGCCATTCCGCCACATCTTTGGCCGGGGCAGGTCGTGGATTCCGCTGAACGCGCCCCACATCAGCCCCTTCACCTGGGGATCGAAGGCCAGCCAGTAGGTCGTGTTCCGCCAGCGATCCGGAATCCCATTGGTCGCGGACTCCCACGACTGGCCGCCATCGTAGCTGTGGAAGGCTCCAATGTCGGTGTAGTCGATGAAGATGTGCCGCGAGTCGAAGGGGTCGAATTGCACACCGTAATTGGTGGTGACGTCGAGCCCGCGGGTTGTCCAGCGGTCGTTCGCCGTATGCGCGGAGTTGACCTGCGCCCAGGTCTTTCCGCCGTCCAGGGTGCGGTAGGTTCTGAAGAGGTCGGTCGCGTAGCAGATGTCGGGGTTGCCCGGCGCTACGCCGAGACTGTAAGGCGCGTCGAAGATGATGCTCTTGCCGCCTTCCCAACCGATGCCATCCGCGCGCCGATCGATCCAGGAGGCTTCGAGGTTAGGCGCGGGCTGGGTCGATTCGCGGAAGACGATCGACCACGTCCGGCCCGCATCCACGGTCTTTGCAATGCCGTTGTTGACATCGCCAGGGCCGTCGCCGAGTTTGAGACCGCGAAATCCGACGTACGCGATCAGCCCGTTGCGGCTCGCCGCGGATATCGCCCCGAATTCGCCGGATTGCTGGCCAAGCGCTGGCGTTCTCGCTTGCCACGAGCTGCCCGCGTCCTCTGAAACGAACAGCTCTCCCTCTTCGGTTGTTGCATACACGATGGTTTTGCCTTCCGCCTCGCCCAGGCTGGCATGAGCAATCTTTTCCCGAGTCCCCGCGATGGGTTTCGCGGTCTCTGATTTGCCGCGATAAACGCCCTGTGTGCCAATCGCCAGGCGCTCGCCGCCCGAATAAGCAAGCATGAGGATTCGTTCCCCCGGAAACTCGCTCTCATAGTGGAAAGAGACGCCGCTGTCTTTCGAGACCAGCAGCGTTGTCCCTCCGTTCTGCGGATCGGAAAAGGCGATATGAACAATGTTCGAGTCCCTGGGGTCAACCACGATCTGACGAATCACCGAGCCGGAGACATAATTTCCGTCATTTGAAGTCAGGCTGTAATCCCCGTGGTCGCCGTTGCGATGCTCGACCGTCTTCTTGGCGGGATTGGGAAAGACCATGCGCCAGCTCCGGCCCGTGTCGTCGCTCCGCCACAAAGCCGCGTTTCCCGCATAGATTCTGCCCGGATTGCCGGGGTCGAATGCAAAGGTTTCCACGCCCGCGCGCAGGTTGAACATGCGCCAGGATTGGCCGCCATCCAGCGTAATGTAGCTGCCCGTCATGTCGCAGTGTTCCACCACGACTTGAGGGTCGCGCGGGCTGACGGTGGGGGCAATCATTGTCCCTCCGCCGCCCGGACCGACGATCGTCCACGCATCGGATCGCGGAGCCGGCCCCGGAACCTGCGCGGCGGCCGCGATGGCCAGCAGCATCGCAGCAAGCGCGGAAATTGATTGACGGCTCATCTCCGGTCCCCTTATCGTGCTTGCTGAATGGTAAATGGAACTGGCG
Source organism: Occallatibacter sp. (assembly GCA_049520855.1). Lineage (GTDB taxonomy): Bacteria > Acidobacteriota > Terriglobia > Terriglobales > Acidobacteriaceae > Telmatobacter. The sequence goes on along the minus strand of JBEKPI010000007.1, from coordinate 34,086 downwards.
GCAATTTCTGACAAATCCAGACCTTCGTTCGACAGGCTCAGGGCGGGTTTTCGACAAGTCGCGCAAGAGAATTCTTCTTCCTAATCTTTACTTCTGATAGAATGTAAAGAGAGGAGAGTGTCGTCTCATGCAAGCTACGCTCAGTAGTAAAGGGCAGGCAACGATCCCCAAAGCGGTTCGCGATCGCCTGCAAATAAAGCCGGGGGACCGGTTCAAGTTCTTCTTCCACCCTGACGGCGTGATGATTCTGCCCAAGATTTCAACTGCCAGGCTCAAGGGCATGATTCCAAAGCCGGCCCAACCGGTGTCTCTTCAAGAAATGGATCGGGCGATTGCGGAAGGCGCAACAGAAAGATTTCGGCGAAGAAAATGATAGGCCTCGATACGAACGTCCTGCTGCGCTACCTCGCGCAAGACGATCCAAAGCACTCCCCCCGCGCAACGGAGATCGTCGAACGGCTCTTGACCGAACAGGAACCGGGCTTCGTCAGCCTGGTGAGTATCCTTGAAGTTGCATGGGTTCTCAAAAGCCTTTTCAAGCGTTCCCGGCACGAGATTGCGAACGATATCGAAATGCTGTTAGCCGCGGATACACTCGAGGTTCAGAATGAGCAGGAGGTCTATTACGCCGTTGTATCGCTCCGCAATGGAATCGGATCATTCGAAGACGCCTTGATCGGCGCCCTCGGCGTCTGGAGAGGCTGTTCGGCAACCTTGACGTTTGATGAAGATGCCGCAAAACGGCTGCACGGGTTTCAACTGGCCTGATTGATTAAAAGGCGGCAGGTGGTCCCCTCATCGCGGAATCAAGAACTTCACGGGATCAAGAACTGTGCCCCGTTCATCGCGGCTTTATCGCGATGAGCGGGCCTTCAGGCAAGTTCGCAGTGGGGTTACGATGGCACCATGCCGATGGAGCAGCTTCAACCACTACGCTACCGGAATCCGGGGAATCGTTGAAATCGAGTCGGAGTCGACGGCGAGGCTTCGCAGCCCATTCATCGCGATAAGGCCGCGATGAACGGAGCACAGTCCCAAGTACTGTGATGGGTGGGCCACCTGCCCTCGCCTCCCTTACAAAAGTGTAACGATGATTGCGCGCCGGAAATTGAAGTGAAGAGTTGACTCCTCTTCAAGGCTAATCGTACGATCCATATCCCGAATGGGCCATCTTGTTACATATTCCAGGCTTTCATCATTCCAGTCTTTTGGGTAGAAATGCTTAAAAATGAACTGAATAAAATGCCCGAGGCAAAGCGGGCCTTGCACTGCAATCCGGGCATCGCTGTTGAGAATGTGAACGTGTGACGCGGGCTCACTTGCAGATGCAGCATCAGGCGCATAATCGAATCGTAAAGGAGATCGCATTCTAAGCTGATCGATTCGCGGTTCAGAATCACCTCCAACGGCTTGAATGCAGTACCCCAATTCATCCATCAGCATCAAGTCGAGGCCCTCAAAATCTAGCACGTTAAAGCCGTCAGGAACGAGGATCGGGCACGGATAAAAGCCAAACCTGTGCCCAGTCAAGCTGTTGGCTCTAATATCCATTGAGAGCTGTAGGAGTGCCCCGTCTCTCAGCAATGCGACGAATTGGTTCTCCAGGATCATTCGTCTGTATTCAGTAATTGTTGCAAATGGAAGCGCAGAAAACAGGCCTTGCTCTATGCTTGCAGCCGCAGGCCATGTAATCCGTTTGAACGAGCCTTTAGAGGTAATAATTGGAGTGTTGACAGTCGCAGCAATCCCAGAGCGAAGCATGGCGATTGCGAGATCAGAAATCTCAGTTCTGGCTTCATTCGGAGTCATTGGCGGCCCCAGTAAGGATCACTAGCCGTCTTTTCAGATCCTCCGGGATAGCTTCAAACGGCAGATCGCCAGATTCGACCATCGCAACCAGGTTCTCAAGTTCCTTTAAAGCATCCCTTTGTTGGGCTACTTCTGTGTCTGTCCTATCGCGGTGAATCTTCCGCATTTTATCAAGTTGAGCCTCGGTTGGGACGTTGAAGGCTAGGTGGTATTGATGCTGTTTCACTTGTTCTAGCTCCTCAATTACCGTGGCCATCCCGGCTCCAATTCCGCATAGCCTCACCCAAGCACGTGACCTTGTAATTGCGGTGAATAGCACGTTACGCGCCCGGACCGAGATAAATGGAGAGGACGCGTATTCGCTATGGGATATGTAAACCATGGCTGCTTCGTTGCCTTTGGCGCGATAAATTCCAGAAATGGCTATCGAGCTCTCTTGATAAAGGGTGTCGACACTGGAAGTCACTCCGGCCAGGTGTGAGGCGATTCCAAGCTTTCCCAACGCCTCCATTATTGTTGCAGCTTGGTCCCTGGATTTAAGCGCATTCGGGACAATTACCAGAATATCCGTATGACGTAACTCATCCTCGTCAAGGTTTTTCTGAATGTTGGCAGCTATCCAGTCAGCCTGCTGCGCCGAATCTTCGAATGGGTACCATTGAACTGCGTCATCCGGACTTATGAGTTCTTGAAAATAAGGAGGAAATGAATTCCGGCTCCTCTCTAGCTCAACGGACTTACCTGGTTCTAGCGAACCACTACGAACGCGATATCCAACGTCTTCCAGGAGATGCGCATTTTCGAAAAACTGAATAAGCCCTCCCTTTCGATAGATGCCAAATCCTACGGCATGTGCCGTGGTGAGAGCCCACGGCGTATTTCTGTAGCAGACAGGCAAAACAATATCTCGACGAGGCAAATCCTCTTCCGTATCGAGGTTCGGGACTCGCGGATTTCCGTCCGATCCGACCCCAAAGAGTTCAGCGGGAGGCGCCATCGAATATGCACCGAGGTTCTGGAGCTCGTCATAGGCGAAAGCCACACGGTTAGGATTTCGACCGGACAAATAGCAAATCTCAAAAAAGGAGCGCGGCAAATCCTGCGCCTCGTCTATCAAGATCGCATCGAATAGTTGCTTAGGCGCCGCCGATCTAAGCGAGGTCAGTAGTTCATCGCAGACTCCCTCAAAGGCTGTCTCATACGTGTAATTCAATTTTGCATAATTGAAGTCTTTGACAGGAAGGTCATTGGCTGCGGCAATTTCGGCGTAGAGGCCGGGTTGCCTACTGCTTCCCCATGCATGCATGATTCGAAGTTTCGACCAATTTGGCTCATCTTCCGTGTGATCAAAACAAAAGCGGCGAACCAAGTCCTTGAACTGCTGATATAGCGCTCTCGTGTTGAAGGTCACGGCGATGTCCCATTCGGGGTTGGCTGAGTGCAGATATGCAGCCTTCAGCGCTAGAACGACGGTTTTTCCGGAACCAGCTAGACCTCGCACTCTTTGAGGGCCATCTGGAGTTTCGATCGCTGCACGCTTTTGCCACTGGTCCAGATTTGCAATTTCCTTCTCAATCCGCTGAATGATTGCGCCTCTGGATGTCGGCTGTTGCACATTTGTGCGTTTCGTAGTCGGCTTGATCGTTCCAACGCGTTGAATAGCAGCGTTCACCAGCCTGAGTCCCTGATCGTCAATGGCCGAATAACTCGCCAGCTTGCTGGCGAGCGATTCGGGTCCCACAACTTCTGCCCCCTCGCACCTACGGGCAGCCGCTTCATCGGACACGAATGTCAGGACATTGACGTGAACGGCAAGCTTTCTCCCATTTAGAAGCGGCTTATATTGTAATAGTTTTCTCTGAAGGGCATTGTAGAGATCATCCTGATGCTCCCGAAGCTCATCTATGGCGCCCGGCCCATCAGTCTGTTTGAAATCAATGATTACCACTCCATGTTCGAGGCAGGTAAGCAAGGAATCAACCATGATCATCTGATCCGACGATGCGATGACGGGATACGCCAAATATAGCGTGCCGTTTAGGTTCATTCCCTTCAGCAGATGTTGGAGCTGCTGCTGGCCTAATATGTTCTTGCCTCTACCGATGACGACTTCAAGCATGGCAACTCACCAAGATTTCTTCTTTACTCACTACTCTATCCTAACGCGAGGATTTCGTGGCTGGCGGGTGGGCGGGTGGCCCCGGTCCCGGTGAGATTTCCAAGGCACACTGAGGGTGCCCCCGGTCCCTCGCAGTTGGGGACCGGGGATGGAAGCGTCCCAGCCCCACTTTTGGATATGTGAATCCACGAACCTCGACCCGCAAACATTTTGCAGATTATTTCCCGCACCCTGCTACCTTGAACTCAGGCCGGGTTCCAGCCGGCCGTCGTCTCGGGAGGCAATTTGTGTACCCCCTCCCCCCCTACCCCCCTGGGGTATAAATATTCCCTAAAACCTTGCAGATAATTTTTAACTCGTTTGAAATCAATGCCTGTGGAAAACTTTCAACCCCAAAATATCCCGCATGGTGAGATTTGACCTCTGAAAATCACCGGAAAATCCGGTTTTTCGCCCCTAAACTGTCAGGCGCTCCGGAAGAGCGGCAGGGAAAATATCCATATCGCTTCCACAAAATTTCCTGTAACCTTTCGAGGAGGTAACCAGTCCTATATCTGCGTTACCCGGATTGTGCGGGGTTGGCTTTATGGCTCCTCCCGCGTGGCCGCAACCAGCGGATTCCCCTCCGCCACAACCCCCAAGCGAGGTCAAATCTTCATGAAGAGCCAACTGAATTCCCTGCTGATTACGGCAGCACTCTCCGGTCTGGTCGGCGGCACCTGCGCAGCCGCACAGACAGCCAATCATGCCAATGCGAAGGGATCCACGGTCAAAGCCGGCCTGCTCTATGCCGGCGACGACAAGACGCCGCCAGCCAAGCACTCCTGTAAAGGCAAGAACAGTTGCAAGGGCACCGGCGGCTGCAGCACAGGCGACAACGGCTGCAAGGGCAAGAACAGTTGCCAGGGCAAGGGCGGATGCGCCACCGACGGCTCCAAGCCACCCTCCGTCGTCTAACTATCCCACCAGCGGCGCGGCGGCGGGGGATATTGCCCTCCGCCGCGCCGGCGATCTTCCTTCTCTGAAAAAGACAGACCTTCGGCAAATGAGCGGAGTTGCTGCGCGGGAGAGTTTTGGCCGCGCGCTGAAGCGTCTCCGCCGCAAGAACGCAAGGAACTCCATGGCCGGCAATCGCTTCAATGCTTTTCAGGATCACGGCGTCGGAATCGGTCTCCGGATTCCGCACTACCGGCACATCTTCGCCGAGAAGCCAGTGGTGGACTGGTTCGAAATCATCTCGGAAAACTTCATGATCGACGCGGGCCGGCCGCTAGCCATGCTCGACAGTATTCTTGAGCAGTATCGCGTCGTGCAGCACGGCGTTTCGATGTACTTCGGCTCGGTGACAGCGCCCGATCCCGAGCACCTGCGGCGGCTCAAGACCTTGGTGCGGCGCACCAAAACACCGTGGCTCAGCGACCACCTCTGCTGGGGCAGCGTGGACGGCACTTACACGCACGATCTGCTGCCTCTTCCCTACACATGGGAGGCCGTCGAGCGCACCGCCGAACGCGTGCGCATGGTGCAGGATTTCCTGGAGATTCCGGTTGCGGTCGAGAACGTGAGCAGCTATGCCGCCTTCACCGGCTCCGAGATGACCGAGTGGGAGTTCTTGACGGAAGTGGTGGAGCGCGCCGACTGCGGCATCCTGCTGGACGTGAATAACATCTATGTCTCCGCGGTGAATCACGAGTTCGCGCCCATGGACTATGTGAACGCCGTGCCCGCCGAACGCGTGGCGCAGGTTCATATCGCCGGGCACTCGCGCTATGAGAAATACATTCTGGATACGCACGATCATCCGGTGATCGATCCGGTATGGGAGCTGTATGCGCGGGCGATCGAACGCTGCGGGCCCACGCCGACGCTGCTTGAGTGGGACGATCGGATTCCCAGCTTCGACGAGGTCCACGCCGAGGCAAAGAAGGCTGAGCGCTATCTGCATCGGGAAGCGAAGGAACTGGCGGAGGCCGCCGTATGAGTCAGCCGCAAGCCGCTTCGGCCTCGATGGATTTGGCCCAATTGCAGCGCGAGATGGCGGCGGCCATCATGCTGCCGCTCACCCCGAACGAAGAGATGCGGCCCGTAGCTCCCGATGGCCGCGCGATGAACGCCGTCGCGGCTTCGTTCATCGCGCCCAATAGCCGCCTCACAGCCTTTGAGCGGCTGGAGATCTACAACCGCCAGTATTGGTTTCGCGTACTCGGCGCGCTGATGGAAGACTTTGCCGCTCTGCGAGCCGTGGTGGGCGGAACTGCGTTTGAAGCTTTGTCCATCGCCTATCTCACCGCGCATCCCAGCCGGTCGTTTACGCTGCGCAATCTGGGATCGAAGATGAGCGAGTGGCTGGCTGAGAATCAGCAATATGCGGGCCGCCGCTTTCGCCTGGCGCTCGATGTGGCGCGGATCGAGTGGGCTTTTGTCGAGGCCTTCGACAATGCGAACGAGACGCCGCTGACTCTGGAGCAGATCGCGGCGTTGGATGCGGATTCGCGGCTCGCGCTGCAGCCGCACTTGCGCTTGGTGGCCCTCGACTACGCCGCTGACGACCTGGTTCTGGCGCTGCATCGCCGCGAGAGGCATGAGGCCAGCGAGGCGGGACTGAGGCAGGAGGACGGAACAGACGCGCCTGCCAGGCTGCCACGGCTTCGTCTCCGGCCAACATGGCTGGCTGTCCATCGCGTGGAGACATCGGTTTACTTCCGGCGGCTGCGGCGAGAGGAGTTCCTGACGCTTTCAGCGATTCGGCAAGGCGTGGCGCTGGCTGCGGCTCTCGATGCGGGGTTTTGCGATTCGCCGACAGCGGCGTCGCGCAGGCCGCACCTGGTGCGCGAGTGGTTTGCCAACTGGGCTGAGCTGGGATGGATCTGCGCGCCGGATTTCGATGTGCTGCCCGGTGAAATGAAGTAGGAGGGTTTCGATGCAAAGGGTCGTCGGTCTTGCGAGGGCAGTCTATGCCCGCTTTGCCTCACTGGCCAGCTACGTGCAGAACCCTCTGCTGCTGTCGATCCGCCTCTATTGGGGCTGGCAGTTTGCGCAAGACGGCTGGGGCAAGCTCACTCATCTTGACCGCGTCGCGCAGTTCTTCGCCAGCTTGAACCTGCCCGCTCCGGGCATGACGGCTCTCATGGTTGCCCTCGTGGAGTTCACGGGCGGCATCCTGTTCGCGCTCGGCATCGCATCCCGGCTGGTGTCGCTGGTGCTCTTCGTCAACATGACCATGGCCTATCTGAGTGTGCCGGACGACCGTATCAACTTCTTCCACGTCCTGTCGAATCCCAGCGACTTCTACGGAGCAAGCCCCTACACATACTGGTTTGCCGCCTTGTTGATCCTGGCGATGGGGCCAGGCCTGTTCGCGGTCGATTCGCTGATTGGGCGCTGGTTGTCCGCGCGCCCCAAATCTCGATTTTGAGGCACGCGCCTCGGCCCCCGGCTGCCTGCATCTGGGCTTGCGAGCCGTTATGCTCAGGCTGGGCTGACGCGAGTCGCTTACAATGGTTCCGTCTTGCATCCATCCTTCATCGGGGATGCGATTTGCCGCTCGAAGCGGCGCACAGCCGCGCGATGGCTGCCGCCTGAGCGGACGAAACCTTTCAGGAAACTCAAGCGTCCGAAGAAATGAACGCGGGCAGGCTGTGCATCGCCCGCAACGACCACAAAGATGAGCTTGCGCAATGACCTTCGATTGCCAGCTTTCACTCAAGAGGAAACGACGGGAATCGACACCATGTCTATCGAAAGCACACCAGCGTCCCATCTGGCCGCAGACAGCCTGGCCCAGCAACAACCCGCGCACAAGGGATCGTGGGGGCGCATTTTCATTGTGATTTTGCTGATCGGATTGGGCGTGGCCGTCTGGCGGATCTATGTGAACCACCAAGCGGCCAAGGCCCTGGCCGCCAGCCAGGCGGCGGCGCTGCTGAACCAGAAGACACCGGTGCAGGCGACGGCCGCCGTGCAGAAACCGATGCCGATCTATCTGACAGCGCTGGGCACGGTAACGCCCTACATGAGCGTCACCGTGAAGGCGCGGGTCAGCGGCGAGCTGGAGCCGGTCAAGTTCACCGAGGGCCAGCAGGTGAAACAGGGCCAGACCATCATGGTCATCGATCCCAGGCCCTATCAGGCGGCGCTGGACCAGGCCAAGGGCACATTGGCCCACGACGAGGCCCTGCTCAAGGATGCCGAGGCCGAATTCAAGCGATACAAGGCGCTCTATGACGCGGGCGTGGTCTCGAAGGAGGTCATGCAGACCGATGAGGCTACTCAGGGCCAGTACCTGGGCGCGATCCAGTCCGACAAGGCCGCCATCGAGACGGCCCAGTTGCAGCTCGCCTGGTGCAGCATTCAGTCGCCCATCAACGGCCGCATCGGCCTGCGCCTGGTTGATCCCGGCAATATCATCGCCGCCGGCGCCACCAGTCTGGTCGTCATCAACCAGTTCGAGCCTATCGCCGTTTACTTTACGCTGCCCGAAGACCAGCTTCCCCCAGTGCTCGAAAAACTGGCAGCGGAGAAGCGGCTGCCGGTGGACGCCTACAATCAGGGCGACACGGTCAAGCTGGCCAGCGGTTATCTGCTCACCGCCGACAACCAGATTGACACCACCACCGGAACCGACAAGCTGAAGGCGGTCTTCGACAACAAGGACCAGGCGCTGTTTCCCAACCAGTTTGTCAACATTCATCTGGTGATGGAGGAGCGGCCGAATGCCATCGTGGTGCCCTCGGCCGCCATCCAGACCGGCAATCAAGGCTCGTATGTGTGGGTGGTCGATACCGACAGCGCAAAGAAGACTTCGACAGCCAGAATTCAGAATGTCAAGATCGCTCTGGCCGAGGGCCAGATGACGATTCTGGACAGCGGCCTGCAAGCCGGCCAGCAAGTGGTCATCGACGGCGCGGACCGGCTGAAGCCCGGACAGCCGGTGATCGTCAGCGTTCCCGCCAAGAAGAGCGGCGCGAGCCAGGGCGCGGCTGCTGGGTCCGGGGCCGGGTCCGGTTCTGGCGGCGGCGGTAAATCGGATGCGAGGACAAAGCAGTGAGCCTCAGCCCTTCCCGGCCATTCATTCTGCGTCCGGTAGCCACCTCGCTGCTCATGGCGGCCATTCTGCTGGCAGGCTTCGTGGGCTACGAGCAGTTGCCGGTCTCCGCGCTGCCCGAGGTGGACTACCCGATCATCCAGGTGCTCACCTTCTATCCGGGGGGCGGGCCGGATGTGATGGCCTCGTCGGTCACGGCGCCGTTGGAGCGGCAGTTTGGCCAGATGCCCGGCCTCAAGCAGATGACCTCGGTCAGCTCGGGCGGCGGCTCGGTCATTACTCTCGAATTCAATCTCGATGAGAATATCGACGTGGCCGAGCAGGAGGTGCAGGCGGCCATCAACGCGGGCACCAGCTTTTTGCCCGCCGATCTGCCCAACCCGCCCATCTATAGCAAGGTCAACCCGGCCGACGCGCCCATCATGACACTGGCGCTTACCTCCGATTCGCTGCCCCTGGACAAGATCGAAGACGCGGCAGACACCAACCTGGCGCAAAAAATTTCGCAGGTCACCGGAGTCGGCTTGGTCTCCATTGCCGGCGGGCAAAAGCCCTCGGTGCGCATCCAGGCCAATCCTGCGCAACTGGCCGCATACAACCTGAGCCTTGAAGACCTGCGCACGGCGCTGGCGGCGGCCAACGTGGACCAGGCCAAGGGTACGCTCAACGGAGATCGCCAGTCTTACACCATCGGCGCGAACGACCAGTTGCTTTCGAGCGGCGACTACAAGCCGGTGATCGTTGCCTACCGCAACGGCGCAGCCGTCCGCGCCTCCGACGTGGCCACCATCGTCGATGCGGCGGAGAACTCGCAGCAGGCCGCCTGGATGGACCGCCAGCCGGCGGTCATCGTCAACATTCAGCGTCAGCCGGGCGCCAACATCATTGCCGTGGTGGACCGCATCCAGGCGCTGCTGCCTCAGTTGCGCACCAGCCTGCCGGCCTCCGTGCAGGTGAAGATCCTCACCGATCGCACCATTACCATTCGCGCCTCGGTGCGCGACGTTGAATACGAACTGATGCTGACCATCGCATTGGTGGTCATGGTCATCTTCCTTTTCCTGCGCAATCTGGCGGCGACCATCATTCCCTCGGTCGCGGTGCCGCTGTCGATTGTCGGCACATTCGGCGTGATGTACCTGCTGGGCTACTCGCTGAACAATCTCACGCTGATGGCGCTCACTATCTCCACTGGGTTCGTGGTGGACGACGCCATCGTGATGATCGAAAACATTTCGCGCTTCATCGAAGAGGGCGACAGCCCGATGAAGGCGGCGCTCAAGGGCAGCGAACAGATCGGCTTCACCATCATGTCGCTGACCGTCTCGCTGATAGCGGTGCTGATTCCGCTCTTGTTCATGAGCGACGTGGTGGGCCGGCTCTTCCGCGAGTTCGCAATCACGCTGGCCGTCACCATCCTGGTCTCCGCCGTGGTCTCGCTGACGCTGACGCCCATGATGTGTTCTCGCATCCTGAAGGACAAAAAAGATGCGCGGCAGACCCGCTTCTACCATTGGTCGGAGAAGGTCTTCAACGACGTCATCGCGGCGTACGGGCGGATGCTCCAGGTGGTCTTGCGCTATCGCTTCGCCACGCTGATGGTCACCATCGCCACCTTCGTGGCCACGATCGTTCTGTTCATCGTGGTCCCCAAAGGCTTCTTCCCGGTGCAGGATACGGGCGTGATTCTGGGCATCAGCGAAGCCCCGCAGACGGTCAGTTTTACCTCGATGGCGCAGCGCCAGCAAAAACTTGTAGACATTCTGCTCCAGGACGATGCTGTCGATAACATCTCCTCGTTTATCGGCGTGGACGGCACCAATACCACGCTCAACTCGGGCCGCATCCAGATCAACCTCAAGCCGCTGGCTGTTCGCAAAATCTCCGCCACCGAGGTGATTCAGCGTCTGCAACCGAAGATCACTGGCATCGAGGGGATTCAGCTCTTCCTGCAGCCGTTGCAGGATCTCACGGTGGAAGACCGCGTGAGCCGCACTGAATTCCAATACTCTCTCGAAGATCCCGACCCTGTAGAACTGGCCAAATACACGCGGCAGATGGTCAGCGAGCTGGGCAAGCAATCCGTGGTGACCGACGTGGCCAGCGACCTGCAAGACCAAGGCCTCGGCGCGCAATTGGTCATCGACCGCGACTCCGCCGCCCGCCTGGGCATCGCCATGGCCGACGTGGATAACACCCTCTACGACGCCTTCGGCCAGCGCCAGGTCTCCACCATCTTTACGCAGCTCAATCAGTACCACGTGGTCATGGAGGTGGGGCAGAACTTCCAGACCGATCCGGCTGTTCTCAATAACCTCTACGTCAAATCGGGCAACGGCACGCAGGTGCCGCTGAGCACGCTGGCCCACTGGGAGCAGACGACCTCGCAGTTGGCCATCGGCCACCAGGGGCAGTTCCCCTCCACCGTGATCAGCTTCAACCTGGCGCCGGGCAAAGCGCTGGGCGACGCCGTCAACGCCGTCAACGCCATCGAAAAGCACATTCAGATGCCGGCCGCCATCAACGCCAGCTTCCAGGGCACGGCCGCCGCCTTCCAGACTTCGCTGGCCAACGAGCCGTTGCTGATTCTGGCCGCGCTGATCACCGTTTATATTGTGCTGGGAGTGCTTTACGAGAGCTACATCCACCCCATTACCATCATCTCTTCGCTGCCCTCGGCCGGTGTGGGCGCGCTGCTTGCGCTGCTCATCACCCACACCGAGTTCAGCGTGATTGCGCTGATCGGCATCATCCTGCTGATCGGCATTGTGCAGAAGAACGCCATCATGATGATCGACTTTGCGTTGCAAGCCGAACGCCTTGAGGGAAAGCCGCCGGAAGAGGCCATATTCCAGGCCTGCCAGTTGCGCTTCAGGCCGATCTTGATGACCACAATGGCCGCCATGCTGGGCGGACTGCCGCTCTGGCTGGGCGGCGGCGTGGGCGCGGAACTGCGCAGACCGCTGGGCATCACCATCGTCGGCGGATTGATCCTGTCGCAACTGCTTACGCTTTTCACCGTGCCGGTCACGTATCTCTACTTCGACAAATTGGCGCAGCGCATGAAGCCGAAGAGCAGGGAACAGGGATCAGGGAACAGGGATCAGTTTTTAGCTTCTAGCCTCTAGCTACTAGCTTGGGTCAAGAAACTTCTCGGCGGTACTGGCGATTGGGAACCACATGCAGGCGGAAGAGCCTGACGAGACACGGGTTTTTAGCTAGCAGCTAGGAGCTAGAGGCTAACAGATGCACCTTTCCGCACCCTTTATTCAGCGCCCGGTAGCCACCTCGCTGCTCTCGCTGGCCCTGCTGCTGGCCGGTTCGGTGGCTTACTCGCTGCTGCCAGTGGCCTCGCTGCCCAATGTCGATTACCCGGTCATCAGCGCCAGCGCCGGGGTGCCCGGCGCCAGCCCGGAGACCATGGCCTCATCGGTCGCCACGCCGCTCGAGCGCCAGTTCGGACGCATCGCCGGCGTCAATCAGATGACCTCGTCGAGTTCTCTGGGCTCGGCCTCCGTGACTCTTCAGTTCGATTTGACCCGCGACATCGATGCAGCCGCCCGCGACGTGCAGGCCTCGATCAACGCGGCGCGCAGCCAGTTGCCCGCCAATCTTCCTCAGAATCCGAGCTATCGCAAGTCCAATCCCGCCGATGCTCCGATTCTCATTCTCACGCTCACTTCCGACGTGGTGCCGAAGCCGCAAATCTACGATCTGGCCAACTCGATTCTGGCGCAGAAGATTTCGCAAATTCAGGGCGTGGGCCAGGTCTTTGTGGGCGGCAGCTCCAGCCCCGCCGTGCGCGTCGAGTTGAACCCCATGGAGCTAGGCAATAACGGCGTCGGCCTGGAGGCGGTCCGGACGGCGCTCTCCGGAGCCAATGCCAACCGGCCCAAAGGCGCCTTTCAGAACGGGGATCAGCGCTGGCAGATCGGCGACAACGATCAGATTTTCAAGGCCAGCGACTACGCGCCCATCATTGCCGGCTATAACAAGCAAACCGGAGCCCCGGTGCGCATCACCGACCTGGGCCACGTGGTTGACAGCGTCGCCGACATTCGCAACGCGGGCGTCTCCGGCATCAATCCGCCAAATGGGCCTCCCGCCCAACTGAAAAGCGCCGTCCTGATCATCATCTTCAAGATCCCCGGCGCCAACGTGATCTCCACGGTGGATTCCGTGATGGCAGAAATGCCCCGCTTGCAGGCCGCCATCCCGCCCACCATCAAGATCGACGTGGCCGTGGATCGCACCACCACCATCCGCTCCAGCGTTCACGACGTTGAAATCTCGCTCATGATCAGCGTTTGCTTAGTGGTGCTGGTGGTCTTCCTCTTTCTGCGCGAAGTGTGGGCCACCGTCATTCCATCCATCGCTGTGCCTCTCTCGCTGGTGGGCACTTTCGGCGTGATGTACCTGCTCGGCTACACCATCGACAACCTCTCGCTGATGGCACTCACCATCTCCACCGGCTTCGTGGTTGACGACGCCATTGTGGTCATCGAGAACATCACCCGTTACCTCGAAATGGGCATGAAACCCTTCGACGCGGCCATGAAAGGCTCGCGAGAGATCGGCTTTACGGTGCTCTCGATGAGCACGTCGCTGATCGCCGTCTTCATTCCGATTCTGCTGATGGGCGGCATCGTGGGCAAGCTCTTCCGCGAGTTCGCCGTTACTCTCTCGGTGGCCATCGCGGTCTCGCTGCTGGTTTCCCTGACCACCACCCCCATGCTCTGCGCCCGGTTTCTGAAGTCGCGCGACGAGAGCCGGCATGGCTCCGTCTATCGCGCCAGCGAGCGCGCCTTTCAGTGGATGCACGATGAGTACGCCCGCGGCCTGCGTTGGGTGCTGCGCCACCAGGGGTTGATTCTGTGCGTGGTGATCGGCACCATTGTTCTCAACGTCTACCTCTTCAAAACCGTTTCAACAGGTTTCTTTCCCCAGCAGGACACGGGCCGCATGGGCGGCCGGACCCGCGCCTCGCAGGACATTAGCTTTGACGCCATGAGGATCAAGCAGCGCGAGCTGGCGCAGATGGTGATCGACGATCCGGCGATTCAGTCGGTGACCGCTTTCGTCGGCGGCGGCGGACCGGGCGGAGGAAGCTCCAATGTAGGCAACATGTTCATCGCGCTCAAGCCGCTCGACCAGCGTCCGGGGCGCGTCTCCGCCGACCAGGTGGTCAACCGCCTGCGCAAACAGCTCACCAGCGTGCCCGGCGCGGCGCTGGTTCTCCAGGTGCAACAGGAGTTCCAGATTGGAGGCCGCGGCTCCGACGCGCAGTACCAGTACACTCTATCGGACGAGAACCTGAACGAGCTGAACACCTGGGCACCGCAACTGCTCTCTCGCATGAGAACCATGCCCGAGTTGCGCGACGTCTCCACCGACCAGCAAAACCAGGGCCTCGCCGCTAACCTGGTCATTGACCGCGACACGGCGTCGCGCCTCGGCATCTCCGCCGCAGCCATTGACAGCGTACTCTACGACGCCTTCGGCCAGCGCGAAGTCTCGACGATGTACACCGCGCTCAATCAGTATTTTGTCGTGATGGAGGTCGATCCGCAATATCAGGCCAGCCCCGATGCGCTCAACGGAATCTTCGTCAAGTCCTCGACTGGGGCGATGGTTCCTCTTTCGGCCATCGCCCGGTTTGAGCAGCAGCGGACCTCGCTCCAGGTCAACCATCAGGGCCAGTATCCGGCTGTGACGCTCAGCTTCAATCTGGCGCCCAACTTCGCCCTGGGCGATGCCGTCACCGCCCTGGAGAAGGTCCAGCGCGAGATGAACATGCCCAGCGGCATCCACCCCACCTTTCAGGGAACCGCGCAGGCCTTTCAGGATTCGCTCAAGAACGAGCCGTATCTGATTCTCGCCGCGCTGGTCGCCGTCTACATCGTGCTCGGCATCTTGTACGAGAGCCTGATCCATCCGCTGACCATTCTCTCCTCACTGCCGCCCGCTGGCGTCGGCGCGATCCTGGCCCTGATGCTGACGGGAACCGAACTGAGCATCATCGCCCTCATTGGCATCATCCTGCTCATTGGCATCGTCAAGAAGAACGCCATCATGATGATCGACTTTGCCCTTCAGGCCGAGCGCGACCAGGGATTGCCGCCGGTAGAAGCCATCTACCAGGCATGCCTGCTGCGCTTCCGCCCGATCATGATGACGACCATGGCCGCGCTCTTCGGCGGATTGCCGCTGGCCATCGGCATGGGTGTCGGCTCGGAACTGCGCAAGCCGCTCGGCATCACCATCGTCGGCGGCCTGATCGTCTCGCAGATGCTGACTCTCTTTACAACCCCGGTCGTCTACCTCTTCTTCGACCGCCTGCAATGGAAGGTGATGAAGCTGCACAAGATCGGCACCGAGCTGGAAGAGGCGCCAGGGGACTGATCGAAGGTACCAGGGACAAAGGACTCCCTACTCCCATACCTTGGCCCGCTCGATCAGCTTCACCGGATAGTAGGCGTTGCGCACGTACTGCCGCACCATGCGATTGGTCGTGAAGTAGGAGCCGTTGAAGGCCAGCGTGTTGCGCATCAGCCGTGCCCACTTCTCCGGCGCGGAGAGGTAGAGCGGCACCACGGCGTTTTCCAGTTTGCGGTAGAGCGAGTTGGCCTCTTCGGCGTCGTTGGCCCCGTCTTCGATGGCCCACCCGGTGAATCCTTCGATCCAGCCCTCGATCCACCATCCGTCCAGAATCGAAAGGCTCGGCACGCCATTGAGCGCGGCCTTCATGCCGCTGGTGCCCGAAGCCTCGTAAGGCCGCTTGGGCGTGTTCACCCACACGTCCACGCCGGCCGTGAGCAGCGCGCCCAGGTTCCAGTCGTAGTTTTCGAGATAAACAATGCGCAGCAGATCGTTCGAGAGCCGGGCGGCCTCCTCGACGACCTCGTGAATGAGCGCCTTGCCTGGCTCGTCCTGGGGATGGGCCTTGCCTGCGAAGAGAATCTGCAAGCCGCCGGCCGCGGCGGCGATCTTCACCAGCCGGTCGGGGTCGGCAAACAGCAGCGTGGCGCGCTTGTAAGTGGCCACGCGGCGCGCAAAGCCGAGCGTCAGCACCTTGGGATTGAGCACCAGGCCGGTGCGCTCAGCCACCTCGGCCAGCAGCGCCTCCTTGGCGTGCGCATGGGCCGCCAAGATCAGCGGCTCGGCCAGGTCGATGGCGTTGCGCAGGTACAGCGTGTCGCGCCGCCACGATGAGAGATGCGCATCGAGCATCTGCCGGAAGGGCACCGAAACCCAGGTGGGCGCATGGACTCCGTTGGTGATCGAATCGATGGCGAACTCGGGAAACATCTCGCGGGAGACCTTGGCATGTTGCATGGCCACGCCGTTGGCATAGCGCGAAAAGCGCAGCGCCAGCAGCGTCATATTCAACATTCCATCGCGAAAGCAGCCCAGCTTTTCCAGGCGGGCCGTGCGGTCGCCGCCCAGGATGCGAATGGCCTGTTCGGTCGAAAAGCGGTCGTGCCCGGCCGGCACGGGCGTGTGGGTAGTGAAGACGCATTGCCTGCGCACCTGCTCCATGTCGGTTTCCGTGGCTGCGCCCAGCGGTCCGCCGCCCAACTGGCTCTCCAGCAGGCCCAGCGTCAACAGCGCGGCGTGGCCCTCGTTCATGTGGAAGACATTGACCCTGAATCCCAGCGCCTTGGCCATGCGCACCCCTCCCATGCCCAGCACAATCTCCTGTTGCAGCCGGTAGTTGGAGTCGCCCCCGTACAGGTGATCGGTCAAGCCGCGATCCCAGCCCAAGTTTCCATCCACATCCGTGTCCAGCAGGTAGATGGGCACCACATGCCCGTAGCGGCCCACCAGCTCATAGCGCCAGCAGCGCACGGTTACGATGCGATCTTCGATGGAGACGGTCACCCGCGCCGGCTCCTCGGTGCAGAAATCCGAAGGGTTCCACGGCTGGATGTCCTCGCTCTGCTTTCCCGATGCGTCCAGATGCTGCTGAAAGTAGCCTTTGCGGTGAACCAGCGTGAAGGCGACCAGCGGAACGCCCAGGTCGGCAGTCGAGCGCAGCGTGTCTCCAGCCAAAACGCCCAGCCCGCCGGAGTAGGTGGGCATCGCGGGGTTGATTGCGACCTCCATCGAGAAGTAGGCGACCACTCCCGAGGCCGGAAAGGTCTCATAAGAGAATGGCTTGGTGGATGTAGGCTGCATCGTTTCGTGCCTCCGAGCGCTGCCAACCGGCAGAGCGGCTTTCTGGCAATAAAAGTCCCCGGATGCCGAGCGGGCAATGGCAATCTCTCCCGGCCTTCATCGTGTTGGGGGTCTCATCGATTTTATCAAGAAGCGCTGCCGGGAACCGTGGGAAGCCCGCTGATTGTTCCTCCACGTCCCATTCTGGATGGATGCTTCTTACGGTGCTGAGAGGTTTGAGGCCTCAGAATGAGCAAGACCGATTGAGGTTCGATGTTTCCCACTTTTCTCTGGAAAGAAGCGACCTGACCCGCTTCCCCAGTACTGCACGGATGAGGATATTTGCGTCGAGAACCAGCCGCTCAGCGTCCTGCACGGCGCGTCTTCCGCAGCGCTTTGAACTCGTTCACCAACTCCTCCTCGCTGGCACCGGAGGCCGCAATCAGGTCGCTTAACCGTTCTCCGGCCCTTTGCAGAGCATCCAAGTCTGCTTCACTGGGCCGCCGCAGCGTGGGCACATAGAAGCCGATCGTTTCGCCGTGGCGCGTGATGGCTACCGGCATCGGCGACTCAAGATAGCCTGACAGCTTCTCGCGAAACTCCCGAATTCCAACCCTCTCGGTTTGCATCCTCGCACTCCCTTTGTGTACACAAGGATACCACAATTACGTGGGGGGAAAGGAAGAGAGAGAAAGTAGGACCATGGCACGACCATTGCCGGCTTCCACCTCTTGCCGGGAAAAGCAAATGCCTCGATTCTAAAGGCTGATAGACACGGCAATTCGGAAGAATCTACGCAAGCCGATGCGCTCCGCCCGCGGCGTGGCAGATGTGAATCTCGGGCTTGATGCCGGTTTTGGTGGTGTAGCGCTTGCC
This sequence comes from Occallatibacter sp., assembly GCA_049520855.1. Taxonomy (GTDB): domain Bacteria; phylum Acidobacteriota; class Terriglobia; order Terriglobales; family Acidobacteriaceae; genus Telmatobacter. The sequence continues at coordinate 16,081 of JBEKPI010000007.1, read as the reverse complement.
TAGCTCTTCGGCGAAGGCCGCAGCTTTGTCTTGCTCAACCAGATTGATGGTGCAGCCGCCGAAGCCGCCGCCGGTGAGGCGCGCGCCGATCAGGCCGGGCAAATCCTGCGCCAAAGCAACCATCAGGTCGGCCTCCACGCAACTGCCCTCGAAATCCTGGCTATAGCTGCGGTGCGCTTCGGCCATCAGCCGGCCGAGTTCGGCCAGGTCATTGTTCGCCAGCGCCTTGGCCGCAGCCATCGTGCGCAGGTTCTCGCTGATAACGTGCTTGGCGCGCAGGTACGATTTGGGCGTCATCTCGTGGCCCCATTTTTCCAAGTCCTCAAGCGTCGCATCGCGCAAAAACGGCACTCCGCCGCGATGGCTGTCGATGACGGCACAGGCCGCCTCGGACTCGGCCCGTCGAGTCGAGTAATCGCCTCCGGCGATGGAATGTTTCACCATGGTGTTGGCGATGACCAGCGCCACATGGGCGGGGATCGGCGCCAACTTGAAGCTCAAGTCGCGGCAATCCAGCAGCAGGGCGTGATTTTCTTTGCCATTGACGGAGATGAACTGGTCCATGATGCCGCAGTTGGCGCCCACAAACTCGTTTTCGGCGCGCTGGCAGAGCCGCGCCAGCACGGGACCGGGATAAGTAGCTCCGACAAGCGAGCAGACCGCGAGCGCCGTGGCCACTTCGAGCGCAGCCGAACTGGAAAGTCCCGACCCCAGCGGCACGTCGCCCGACAGGCTCAGGCTGAAACCGGGAATCGCGTGGCCCTCCGCCGCCAGGATCGAGACCACGCCGAGCGGGTAGTCGCTCCAGTTCTTGCCGGCCCGGCCTGGCAGCGCCGTTGCCTCAAAGCTCTTCTCTTCTCTGAAGTTTTCCGAGTAGAGCACAATCTTGCCGTCCGCGCGCGGCGAGATTCCGGCCAGAGTGGCAAAGTCGATAGCCGCCGGCATCACAAAGCCCTCGGCATAATCGGTATGCTCGCCGATCAGGTTCACGCGGCCCGGCGCTGCAAAGATGGCCGGCTCGGCCCCGAAGCGGGCAACGTGCAGGGAACGAAATACGGCGGGGTCATGCATCTCAGGTCACATCCGCACAGTGATCGGTTGTCACTGAACGATGGTCAACGATCACTCGCTTACAGAACTTCAAAATCGACAACCATGGGCCACGAAACAGAATCGCCGGGCGAAAGCACGCGTGACCATGGGCCACAAATCGCCAGCGAGTCCACGGGCGCGGTTGACGGTTCGAGCGCGACACACATCTGTCTTGGTCCCGGCCTCTCCGGCCAGGCGCCGTAACAGATCCAAAGTCCCATATAGGGCGTCGCCGCCGGGTTGAAGCTGACCTTGATGCGCACTCCAGCCCGAAGCCGCTCCAGCGCGCACCAGTTTTCGGCGGCGGAGAGCGGCCCTGCAAACAGCTTGTCGCCGATGCCTGACTCTGGCGGTTGCACCACGCTCAAGTCGGTCTCGCCGCCCTCTGCCAGCGCCGCGATGGGCCACGCAACCAGGTCGCCGCCCCTTCCCAACCGGCCGGCGACGGAGCCTTCCAAGCGCGCCGTGCGAATCGAATCCGGCAGCACGATGCGATCTCCGGCCTCGACCGCGAACAACGGATGCGCCGCCCAGGACCACGGAGCCGGGTAGTCGCCGATGTTGGTCACCGTGTAATCCAGGCTCAAGCGCCATCCCATCTCCGTTTCGATCAGAGTTGCCGTCCGCTCCAACGCTAGGGGCAGCGAAAAGCACTCCCCGCGCAAAGTGACAGAGCTTGTATCCGCAGATCCCGCATCCTGTTCCCTGTTCCCTGTTCCCTGTTCCCTCCACTCCACCCGCCACAGATCCCCGTGGTCGGGAATCTCGGCCAGCCCATCCTCGGTCTCCACCGCGCAGGCAGCCACCGAAGGCAGGCACTCGTCCCATCCGCTGGCGTCGCCGGCGTCAAACGGCATCGTCCGGGTGCGCGGGCCGTAAGAGGCCAGCGGCGTCTGGAGCAGTTCGCAATCGCCCACGCGAATCGAGGCGATCTTGCCGCCCAGCCGGGGCAAAATGGTGAAGGAACAATCTCCCGCACGGAAGACAACTTCTTCCGCTGCGACCCCGATCCCGCTTGCTTCGGCCATTTGCCCTATCCTCCCATCACCGCCGCGCAGCTTGCGATCAATCTCTCCCAAATCCCGTCAAGCCACGCCTCGTGTTCCGGCTTCATCAACACCGAGCGCAGGCACGTCACCAGTTGAGCGTCGTCTGCCGCGCGAACCTCCGGCTCAGACCCAGCCCGAAACCACGTCACCGGCAATTCTACAAGAGCCAGATGCAAATCCCTTGCGGCGCACGCTTCAAAAAACCTATGCGCCAACTCCGAGGCGAGTTGCGGCGTCGCCCCTGTCAGCTTCCACACCACGATATCCAGCTCCGGCGCGCCGGCTGCAAGCGGCTGGAATCGGCCTGCGCGGTCTTCTCTCAGCCTCCGGTCCAGCTCCACTGCGGCCGCTCGTCCGTGAGCCAACGCGCCGGCAAATTCGCCGCCCGGCTTGAGCGGCAAGAGCTGCTGCGTGGCCCACAACGCCACCGCCGAGGCCCCGGCCCGGGAACACTCCAGGCCGATCTCGCCCAGATGCAACTGCTTTGAAGTGAAGTACGTGTAGGGCGAGTCGTGCCTGTAAAAGCGCCCCACCGCCGGATCGCGAAACAGGACGCATCCGCAGCCGTAGGGCTGCAACCCATGCTTGTGCGGATCGACGACGATCGAATCGGCCCGATCTATAGCTGCGAAGGCCCGCCGCGCCGGCTCGTCCAGCGCCTCCGGAATCAGCCGGAAGTAGCCTCCGTAAGCCGCGTCCACATGCACGCGAAAGCCGTACCGCTCGCGCAGCGCGACGATCTTGTCCAGCGGGTCCACCGCGCCCAGCGCCGTTGTGCCCAGCGTCGCCACCACCGTGCCCACATCGCCCCGCCGCAGCTCGGCCTCCAGCGCGTCCAGGTTCATGCGTCCGCAGTCGTCCGCTTCAATGCTGGTAAACTCCAGCTTCAGCACGGAGGAGATGCGCCGGTGGGTATAGTGCGCCTGTTCCGACCCGACCACCCGCCGTCCCGGCGCTAATTGCCCGGCCACCCAGAGTGCCTCCAGGTTGGCCACAGTGCCACCCGATGTCAAGTGGCCCAAAAACTCCGTCCAGCCGAACATCCGGGCCATGCCGGCGACCGCTTCAATCTCCATCTCCGAACTGGCGCGTCCGCCGTCGCGCGCGTGGTTATTCGGATTGAGGTTCATGGCCAACGCGTAGGCCGCCCGCGCCACCGGGTGCGGCGGCTTGAGCATTTGCCCGGCATAGAGCGGATGAAAGTAGGGGTAGTTGTCGCCTAGCCGGTGCGCCACATTCCCCAAAACCCACTCAATCGCCGCCGTATCGACCGATGGAGAAAAGGCGGGCAAAGCCGCGAACTCCGCCTCAAGCAACCGGGTGGCGCGAGACAACAGATCGGGAACCGGGTCCATGGGCGTTGCGGCCTTTCACCGTATGGGGTCGAAGTTCCCATTATAAAACCATCCGCATCAATACCTTTGCAAAGAGGAATGAGCAAAATGAGACGAAAAATAACAATTCCCGCGAAGATTTGTTTGGCGAAATGCTACACTACCTCCAGCGTTCGAGCCGAAGCGGGCGTGAGCAGCAACTCGCCCAACCAAGCAAGATTCTGCCAGTGGTCGCTCCGATTCATCAGCGCAATTCAATTCAGGAAATACGAGCAAAATGGAACAAGGTACTGTGAAGTGGTTTAACGACGCGAAGGGCTTCGGCTTTATCTCGCGTCAGAGCGGCGAAGACGTTTTTGTGCATTACTCTGCGATCAACTCAAATGGTTTCAAGAGTTTGCAGGAAGGTCAAGCGGTGCAATTCAACGTGGTGAAGGGGCCCAAGGGATGGCAGGCTGCCGACGTGCAGCCGCTCTAAACCCAACAGCCGGATTCCGGCGGAATCCAGCAGAGACACTCGAGGGATGGGAGCGATCTCAGCCCTCGCGTAGTTTTGCGCGCCGGCCAAAGCTGGGCGTCGCTGATCGCCGTTCGGCCTTGGCTTGAGCAGCCAGCAGCTTCTTGCGTTCGCGGATGAGCAGTGCGCGCTCCTTTTCGGGCAGCGCCAGTACGGCCTTGGCGCGCTTGGGAAGTTTCTGGTAGATCAGCGCATGGGCGCGGGTTAGCTCGTCCTCGATCTCCCGTGGGCGAAGCGCGTCCCACCGCTCCAGAGCAACCCACCACGCGCGGGCCAGATGGGGCGCGGGGCAAAGGCCATCCCTCTCCAGCAGCTCATGGTAGCGCTCGGCTCCGCAATGGAAGCTGAGGACAACATCCCCCACGCTGTCGGCATTGGTCAAGGCGAACATCTTGCCGCCGATCGAGCGATCCCCGACCCAGTAGACCAGAACATGGCCCCAATTCAAGGTCTCCGCGACGTGCGGCAGAGCAAGGCAGAGTTCGCGGATGCGCTCGTTATCCATGAAGTGAGTGTATGCCGGAGGCCGCGCCTGCGGAAGGCCAGCTTGCAATTGCGGCTTTATGGTTGGGGCGAGCCGTAATCGGGGAGCTTGGGCGAAAGCCTGCGAAGGAAGAACTCCTGAAAAAGATTCTGGAACGCGGTCTCGGCCGTGCCGATGCCGAAGTTCTCCATCGTCAGGCTCACTCCGTTGCGATCGGCTGCCGGGTAGTAGAGGTTCGAGATTCCCGCCGATGCGAAGCTGGCGCCGATGGCCGAATAGTTCCCTTGCCAGTGTCCGTTGTCGCCCTTGCAGACCACCGACATGGCAATGGCATAGAGAACGCGCGACCGCTTGCTGCCCGTCCCTTTGTAGAAGTAGCGCGGGTCTTGTTTCAGCAGGGACGGCAAGATGGCGGCGCCGATCATGGTTCCGATGAAGTTGTCCGCGTAGTTGGCAGCAAAGCGTTTGACGTATCCCTGCGCGCCTTGTCCGTAACCTTTGAAATTGTCTTTGGTCTGTTCAATTCCCGCGAAGAATCCGGTCGACAGGAACGTAATTGGGTCGATCGAGGATCTCCAGGCAAGATGGAATTTTTGCCCGCTGCTGAGGGGAGGCGCGCCGGGAGCGTAGCTGACATAGAAGTTTGGAATGACCCCCAGCACGCGCTGCTGTGTCTCTTCCCGGAACTGCTCCAGAGCGATCTCCTGCTGCGATGCCGTCACCTGCACCTCGCTCGCCGTGGAGGCGACCAGCAACCGCACCGGCTGCGCCTCGTAGCTTTCGCCGGAGTGAAGCAAGCCGGTGATCGCCTGGGTCGAAAATCCTTCGGAGGAGACGGTCAGCGTAAAGGCGCCGGCAGGCACATCGCCGAAAACGAAGCTGCCGTCGCTTGCCGAGATTGCCGATCTTGCAGCCGTCGCAGCCGCGCCAGCCTGAACCAGAGCAACATGCGCGCCCTCGCAGACGGTTCCGTCCTTGTCCACCACTACCCCGTGTACGCTGCCCGGCAAAGTCGGCGCGTGCGGCTGTTGCGCGTGGGACGCCTGGGCCTCGGGCGCGCTCGGCAACTGAGCATGGTCGTCCGTAACAGGCGCAGGCAATGAAGCCTGTTGGGACCGCATAGGTACGGCAAGCCCGAAAAACGCAAGAAATGCTGTAAGCCGGAGAGATTGCAGCACTCGGCGGCGCAGGCCACTCGACCCGTTGCCAGGGTTTGGTTGATTTCTGATCTGTCCTGCTCCCCATCGTGCGGCGCGGGGGATGCGCCTACGATAAGAATAACCTGCACGAGAGGGCCGCTGTGAGGATTACGCGGGGGGCGCGGCCGGAGGGCATTGGAGCAAGTGTCAGCTTTCAACAGTTTGCCGGAGGCAGCGGGGCGGAAAAGATGAAATTGGCAGCAATGTTTCTGGATTGGTTGCGGCAATTTGCCGTACAATTAAAAGTGCAGGCAAGAGAGGAAACGTCATGCCCCAACCTCAAACAGCACGAGTCGCGCGGCTAGAAGCTCGAATCTCGCCGGATTTGAAGCGGCGATTGGAATACGCAGCTTCGCTGCGCGGGGCTTCCCTGACGGAGTTTGTCGTTCAAAGCGCTCAGGAAGCAGCTACGCGCACGATTCGGGAAAATGAAGTGCTGGTACTCAGTGAGCGAGCGAGCATTGCCTTCGCGGAATTGCTGCTGAATCCTCCCAGACCCAACGAAAAAGCTATGGCTGCCGCCAAGCGATATATGGAGCGGCTGGGTAAAGAGATCGTGAGCGAATAATGCCAGGGCGCGGTAAAATCTCACCGATCAGGATTGAACTGCTCGACAGAAATCGGCACGACCGCGCGGGCTTCGACTGCGGAGTTCCCGCTCTCAACAGCTATCTCCAGCGGCAGGCTGCTCAGGACATGGAGAAGCGCGCCGCAGTGGTGTACGTTGCTTCAGTTGAGGCGCCATCCATCGCTGGCTACTACACGCTGTCTCAGTTCAGCGTTGAACTTGCGCACCTTCCAGAGACCGTGGCAAAGCGGCTCGCTCGGTACCCTATAGTCTCCGCCACGCTTCTCGGCCGCCTGGCCGTTTCCAACGCATTGAAAGGCCAACGGCTTGGCGAAACCTTGCTCTTCGATGCTCTGCGGCGGTCACTGGCGCAAAGCGAATATATCGCATCGGCCGGAGTGGTTGTGGACGCCAAGGACGATCAGGCTGCGAGGTTCTATCAGAGGTACGGCTTCCAACCTATCCTCGACACGGACCGCCGTCTGTTTCTGCACATGAAGGCCATTCAGCAGATGCTCTAATCGGGTCTCAGAACTTTGCTTCAAACGCCCGCAATCTCCGCTCCAGCTCCCACTGCGCGGCGGCCTTTTCGCTGCCGTCGAGGAAGGCTTTGCAGCCGGCTGTGGGCTTGTCGGCTCCCAGCGGCTGCATCTTGCAGGCAGCGGCGGGAATGGTGAAGGCGTCCGGCGCGGCCCACAAGCTGTTGCCCGCCAGAAAGCTGTGCTCCATGCCGGTGCGGGCCAACTGCTTCAGGTCCAGGTAGCTCAGGTGGTAGTCCAGCGCCGCGCGAACGTATTCGCCGGTGATGTCGATGCGGCTCACACCCTCGTCGTCGGTCGAGAGCGCGACAGGAACGTGAGCGGCGCGGTAGAGCGGGAACGGGTGCTCCGCCCCCTTTACGCCGAGAATGCCTTCGTTGGAGCTGAGATTGATCTCGACCATCACGTGCTTCTGGGCCATTTCCTTGAGCAGGCCGGGGGCGTCGTCCTCGTGCATCACGTCCACGCCGTGGCCAATGCGCTCGGCGTGGCCCAACTCGACGGCCTGGCGAATGTGGAAGCGCAGGCCCTCGGGCGGCACCAGGCCGGGCGCCAGCTCGCCGGCGTGCAGGCTGATGGGCACCTTGGGGTAAACGAAGTGCAAATAGTCGAGCATCTTCATCTGCACTGTGTAGTCGCGCATGGAGACGAAGCCGTCCTCGGGCATGACGAAGTTTATCCCGACGAAGCCGGGCTCGTGGGCGTCCATTGTCTGCTGGATGGTTTCAAATCCCAGCAGCGTTTGCGCGAAGACCTGCTCCGGTGAAAACCCGCGCAGCACCTGGTAGATGTAGCGAACGGTGACCTGGCAGGCGGGCGTGGCGCGGGGCGTTCCGCAGTGCTCGATCTGGCGACGCAGAGTTTCGGCGGTCCGCGCGTCCTCGCGATCGACAAAAACCTCCTGGCGCAGGCCGACGGCGAGCAGCGCTTCGCGATAGCGGGCAAAGTCCTGAGCAGTCGGGTTCTGAGGCAGGGGGTTTTGCCGCGCGATATAGGCGGCGTGGTCAAAGATGGGCGTCTCCATCAGCTCCACGTATTGCTGATTCTGCGCGGCGGCGCGGCTGACCACCTCGTCGACCCACTCGCCGATGTGCTTCTTGCTCAGCCCTCCAAAACGTCCGAAAGTCGAGAAGAACTGGTCGTGGCCGCTGAAGCCGTTGGTGGCCACAAAGCCGCGCATCGAGAAGGCATTCACCAGACGGTCGTAGAGAGCCTGATTGGACGTGACCTGCGCGGCCGGAGTCAGCGGCGGAGCGCAGGGCTCCTTGATGGGATTGCCCTGAGCGTCGCGGGCAAACTTCAGCTCCGCCGGATCGATGCACAGCTTGTCCTCTCCGGCGTCGCGGATGAAGCTCTCGGCATAAATCGCCCCTGAGAGGTGAATGTGCAGGTCGGCGCCCTTCGGAAACTGGTCCAGAAAGGCGCGCATCCCCTGCGGTCCGTCGTGCGCGGCCGCCTGGTAGGCGCGAGCGGCGCGGGCTTCCCCGGAAGACGCCTGGGCGAATACCGGGATTTGGACGGCGACGGCGAAGGCGGCAAGAGCAAAATAGGCGAGTTGAACAATGGAACGGCGCATCTGCCTTCCAGTGTAGTGCAACCCCGTTCGCCGGGGCGAGTCACATCCAGAAATGGAGGAGCCCGAAGCCCAGCAACAGCCCCGTGCCCCATCCATTCGCCCTTTTTCTGGCGAATGGGTGGGAAACCACGAACCCCAACCGGCAGGCAGTTCACGCCATTTCCAGCGCTTGAAGCGCTCCGGGTTTGGCGCGGAAGATGAGAGTTGGTATACTGGTGCAGTTGTTGCAGCCAACTGTTCGTGGACCAGCCCACCTCTCCGGCGCTCCCCGGAACCCGCACAGGCACATGCAACGCGAAGTTTGCACTGAGGCCAGATAGCTCAGTGGTAGAGCGCGGCCCTGAAAAGGCCGGCGTCGGCGGTTCAATCCCGTCTCTGGCCACCACTCCTTCAATTCCCAATCATCCTTCACCCGCGCTCGGGTCGTTGCGCGTCAGCGCAGTGGTAAGCCCGCGGCCCTCGGAAGGCCGGCGTCGGCGGTTCAATCCCGTCTCTGGCCACCACTCCTTCAATTCCCACATCGTCCTTCACCCGCGCTCGGGTTGTTGCGCGTCAGCGCTGCGGCTCCCGCTGCCACCGTTCGGATGGTACGCTTGTTCGTCTATAGTGTGCGCAAGGGCTTTTCTCTCGGAAAGGACTTCTCTGCCATGACTTTGGATCGTCGAGGATTTTTGGCTGCCTGCAGCCGCGCTGGAATCACCTCCGCGCTGCTGCCTGGGGTTTTATTGACGCTCGCCGCGCAGGCCGAGCAAGCCGCGCCCGCAACGGCGAATCCGGGCGCGAGTCCAGACACGAGTCCAGACACGAGTCCAGATGCGAATGGGCCGGCCAAGCCGGCGGAACTACCAAAGATCACGGCGGAGATGATCGACCTGGCGGCGGCGCTGGCCGGGGTGGGGCCGTTCACCTCCGAGCAGAAGCAGATGATGCTCGACGGCCTGAGCGGCCAGCGGGATTCCTATGCGCCGATCCGTGCGCTGAAGATGGCCAACTCCGTGCCGCCTGCGTTTGTCTTTCATCCGCTGCCTGCGGCAACTTCGGCTGCGAACTGCGAAGAGACTGCGGTTCATGGCGGCTTGGGGGAGCGCGTGTTCGATGCTCAAGCGCCGGCGCGCATTGAGGATCTCGCATTCGCAACCATACGCAAACTCGCTGGCCTGCTGGCTGATCGCAAGGTCACCTCTCTCGCACTGACCAAAATGTATCTCGACCGCCTCAAGCGCTACGACTCAAAGCTGCATTTCGTTATCACGCTGACCGAGGAACGGGCGCTGGCGCAAGCCAAGGCCGCCGACGCCGAGATCGCCGCCGGGCGCTATCGCGGCCCGCTGCACGGCATTCCCTGGGGCGCAAAGGATTTGCTTGCGGTCAAGGGCTATCCGACCACATGGGGCGCGGGCGGCTTCGAGCATCAGTCCTTCGACGAGGACGCTACGGTCGTCCAGCGGCTCGATGCGGCCGGTGCGGTACTGGTAGCCAAGTTCACGCTGGGCGCGCTGGCCATGGGCGACAAGTGGTTTGGCGGGCGAACACGCAACCCGTGGAATATGGAGCAAGGCTCGAGCGGGTCGTCTGCCGGTTCTGCCAGCGCGGTGAGTGCCGGGTGCGTGGCCTTCGCCATCGGCTCCGAAACGCTTGGGTCCATCTCTTCGCCCTCGACGCGCTGCGGCGTGACCGGCCTCAGGCCCACCTTCGGCTTTGTGCCGCGCACCGGCGCGATGGCTCTCTGCTGGACGATGGACAAGCTCGGCCCTATCGCCCGCTCGGCGGAGGATTGCATGACGATTTTGGAAGCCATTTATGGCCCCGACGGAAAGGACACAGCCGTAGCGCGAACCTACGACGTTCCGATGGCCTACGCCGCCTGGAAGAAGCTCCGCATCGGCTACCTGAAGAGCGAGTTTGATCTGCCGGGGCCGCTCAAGCTCGCCGATCCCGCACCCAACGAGACCGCCGAAGAAAAGAAAAAGCGCGAAGATTCAAACGCCGCCTTGCGGGATGCCCGCGCCCGCCGCGACTACGACCGCCGCTATGAACTCGCCGCCATCGACAAGCTGCGCTCCATGGGCGTCAGCCTCATCCCCGTCGAATTGCCCAAGCTGCCCTACGATGCCATGGTCCCTCTGCTCACCGCCGAAGCCGCCGCCGCCTTCGACGACCTGACCATGAGCGGCCGCGATCGCCTCTTGACCGAGCAGGGTGTCGAGGACTGGCCGAACGACTTCCGCATTGCCCGGCTCTATCCAGCCGTCGAATACATCCAGGCCAACCGTGCCCGCACCCTCGCCGTCCGGCAGGTTTCCGCGCTCTTCGAGCAAGTCGACATCATCGTCACGCCCTCGACCGACACGCAACTGATCGCGACCAACCTCACCGGCCATCCGGCGCTGATTGTGCCCAACGGACTGCGCGGGGCCGATGCGCCCCCGCCGCCCAAAATCGACGATGGCGACCACGACGACATTGGCGGCCCAGGTACGCCCGTCTCGCTGACCTTCCTCGCCGGCCACTATCAGGACGCAAAACTGGCCGCCTTTGCCAGCGCCTACCAGCAAGCCACGGAGTTCCACAAGCTGCACCCGAAACTCGACTGAGTGTCGGGCTCCACGAACCTCAAGCGAGCGAAGAGCGAGCAGCTGGCCCCACCGCAGGTGGCATGTACCATCGACTCATGGCGCTGGTTCAGGTAGATGCGGTTTCCAAGAGCTATCCCCGGCACACGGGGCTAAGGACGGAGCAGCATCCTGTCGTCCAGAACGTCTCTTTCGCAATTGAATCGGGCGAGACGCTGGGCCTGGTCGGCGAGTCGGGCTCGGGCAAGACGACCCTGGCGCGGATGATTCTGGGTCTGGTCGAGCCGACTCAGGGCGCTATCCGCGTGGACGGCATCGATGTCTCTCGCGCCTCGCGCGCCGAGTTGCGCCGCCTGCGCCGCCAGATGCAACCCGTCTTTCAGGATCCCTATGCCGCCCTGAATCCCCGCATGAAGGTGCTGGAGATTGTCACCGAGCCGTGGGCGATTCACGGCCGCGAGGCGGGGATGGCCCCTGGCCGAGGCGCGCTTCGATCCAGGGCGATCGATCTTCTAGCCGAGGTCGGCCTCGACGAGTCGGCGCTCAACCGCTATCCGCACGAGTTTTCCGGCGGTCAGCGGCAGCGCGTTAATATCGCCCGCGCGCTGGCGCTCCGGCCAAAGCTGCTGATTCTCGATGAGCCGGTTTCCGCGCTGGATGTAAGCGTGGGAGCGCAGATCGTCAACCTGTTGCGCCGCTTGCAAAGCGAACACGGGCTGACGTATTTGTTCATCTCGCATTCCATGCCGCTAGTCCGCTATCTCTCTACTCGGATTGCGGTGATGGAGCGCGGCCGGCTGGTCGAGACCGGCGAGGCCGTGGCCTTATGCGCTGATCCTCAACAGGCATACACACGCCAACTGATTCAGGCCACGCCAGAGTTGCCTGCCAGCGCGGCCTGATCGATTTCCAATTCCAGAGGATGGGTTGAGGAGCGTTGCATCCCACCCTTGCGACTGAAACGCCGCAAGGATGGGGCGCCACGATTGGAAGCTACTGCGATGGCGGTTTGGCTGGGGCTGCCGGAGCTGGCGAAGCCGGCGCGGCTGCCGGGGCAGGCGCCGCACTCGGCGCGGCCGGAACCGGAGGCGTTGCCGGAGCTGGCGCTTTTGGCGCTGCCGCTGCGCCGGGTGCTGGCGCCGGAGCCGCGGGTTGAGCCGCGCCTGGATGGGCCGGAGCAGGCGGCGCTCCTGGCGCGCCGGGTCTACCAGGCATCCCGCCCATCATGCCGGGGCGCTGGGGCTGCTGCGGAGCGTCCGTCACGTCAACCAACTCTATATCCAGGACCAAGTCGGATTTGGAGGGAGCTGCTCCATGCATGCCGGGCTGCGCGGGAATATCACGGGTGCCGAAGCCCAACTGCCAGGGAATGAAGACGCGGCGAATGCCGTGAACTTTCATGCCCACGGCTCCCATGTCCCATCCAGGGATCGGACGGCCCTGGCCCAGCGCCGCTGCCATCGGCGTGGGATCGCCAAGCTTGGGTTTGCCGTCGTCGCCCAACACCGGCTTGCCGTCCTTGTCTTTCAGCGGAGGACCGGGATGATCCTCGGTGGCGTCGAACTTTTGGCCATCCGGTCCCGCCGTCCACAAAGCGAATTTGAAATGGCCAATTTTGCCGGCATCGGCCACGGCTCCGTCGCCGACTTTGATGTCCTGGTACCGCAGAGCAAGAGTAAACAGGGCTTTCTGTGGCGGGAGTCCCTTGTACTGCTTAATATTGGCGGGTGCCTTGATGAACGCCGCGACGGTTGGAAGCGTGGCGGGAGCTGCTTTGGCTGCCGGGGCTGCGGGCTTGGCCGCGACAGCGGCGGCGGGGGCAGCCGGTTTGGCCGCGCCAGCGGGCTTGGCTGCGGCGGCTGGCTGCGCGGGGGTTTGGGCGCTTGCGGCCACGGTGCTGGCCGCCATCAACAGAACAAGAAATGTGTGCTTCATCGCGTTTTTAAACTCCGGGTGGTGCTTGTGGGAAGTGTATCAGGCGCTCCGGCACTCGCGCATCCCGCCAGCAAACCAGCCAGCAATGCGGTTCTTGGTCCCAGGTATTTCACCACGATGGATTCGTGGCGCGCGTGCGCGCCTTCGCCCACCGCGCCCATGCCGTCCAGCGTGGGAACGCCGAGAGCCGAGGTGAAGTTCCCGTCGGAGGCGCCGCCGGTAGCAGCTTCCTCCAGCGCGAATCCCAGTTCCGCCGCCAGCGCCCTAGCCCGTCCAAAGAGACGCACAGTCCCCCGTGTGCGCTCCATCGGCGGGCGGTTGATGCCGCCTTGGACGGCCAGCACACACCGCTTGTCCACCGGCTTGAGAGCGGCAAATCGGCGCTCCAGGCGCGCGCCGTCGGCCTTGCGCACAATGCGCCCATCGACCTCCGCCCAGGCCTCGGCGGGAATCACGTTGCTCTTCGTTCCGCCTCCCGCCACGCCCACGCTCACCGTCACGCCCCGCTTCAGATCGGTCCACCCGCTCACCCTCTCGATCGCGCGGGCCAGCTCCAGGATGGCGTTCGCGCCCTTTTCAAAATCCACCCCTGCGTGAGCCGCCACTCCCGTCACTTCGATGCGCCAGTTGCCGGTTCCCTTGCGGGCGGTCTTATAGGCCAGCCCCTGCGCCGGCTCCAATACGTAGACCTGGGCGCACTCGGCCGCCAGCCGCTCGGTCACAGGCCGCGAAACCGGGCTGCCGACCTCCTCGTCGCTGTTGAGCAGCAGAACGATCTCCTGATTCAGCACTCCAGCCTCGATCAGCATTTCGATGGCGGTAAGGGCTATGCCCGCTCCGGCCTTCATGTCGAGCGTACCGGGCCCCCACAGCCTGCCTTCTCCCAGCCGGCAGGGCATGGTCTTCAGCGTACCCAGCGGCCAAACCGTATCCAGATGGCCGAGCAGCAAAGTCCGCCCTGCGGCCCCGGTCTTTGATTTCGCTCCGAAGCGCGCCTCCAGCAGATCACCAAAGTTCTTCTGCCGATGCAGCTTGACGCGCCCGCCCAGCCCTCGCGCATGGGCCGCGGCCAGCGAGACGCAGGCATCCACGCCTACTTTGTCGCCCGAAGGCGACTCGACACGCACCAGTTGCTGGATCAGTTCAAGCAGCGCGGCCTCCTTGCGCCGCGCGCCAGCCAGCAGCGCGCGCATGGGGACCGGAAGGTCAGATGTCACGGCCATTCAAACCCTTTCAGGGTGATTCCCGAGCGCAAAATACTGAGATTTCCCGATTCTACGACGATTGGCTACGGTGCGGTCAGCCGGTCTCCGCCCTCCAAACTGCCCTATATAGCTCAAAGTGTGGCAAAAATGCCACAAGACAGAGATAGCTCCGCGGGTCTAACCTTATTCCTGTGCTTGGTTGAGCACCGTCGGAGAGGAATTTCTGGCCAATCCAGCCTACCTGAGTCCCGCGCATCTGGAACAGACGATTGCCGCGCCCCTGGAGTTCACCGGCGTGGGCCTTCACTCTGGCGCGCCGGTCACCTTGCGCCTCCTGCCCGCGCCCGCCGGCTCGGGCATCGTCTTCCGCCGCTCCGATCTCGACAACTTCGAAATCCCCGCCATCGGCCGCTACGTGGCCAAAGTCAGCTACGCCACCAGCCTCATGCGCCAGGGCGTACTGATTCAGACTACCGAGCACCTGCTCTCGGCGCTGATCGGCATGGGAATCGATAATGTGATTGCCGAGCTGGACAACCTGGAGCTTCCCATCCTCGATGGCAGCGCCTTGCCCTACGTCGAGGCATTTCTCAGCGTCGGCATTCGCACCCAGCGCCGCCGCCGCGAGACCGTCCGCGTGCTGCGCCCGGTCGAGGTGCGCGAGGGAGACAAATTCATCGGCGTCTATCCCGGCTCCGGCTACCGCATTCTCTATACCATCGACTTTCCCGCGCCCGTCGGCCAGCAATCCGCCTGCATCGATTTGGCCTCCGAAACCTACGGCGCCTATATCGGCGCGGCGCGCACCTTTGGCTACAAAGACCAGGAGCAGAAGATGCGCGACATGGGCCTGATTCGCGGCGCGGGACCGGAGAACATCATCATTCTTGGACCGGATGGCCCGGTCAACGGCCCGCTGCGCTTTGACGACGAGTATGTGCGCCACAAGATGCTCGACCTGATCGGCGATCTAGCCCTGGCTGGCCGCCGCATCGAGGGCCACGTCGTCGCCGAGCGCGCCGGCCACGCCATGCACACCGCGCTAGTCTCGCGCCTCCTCAAAGACCGCTCCGCCTGGGAGCTGGCCCACGTCCCGGTAGCCGCCGAGCCGGCTGAGGAGATGGAGCCAGTTGGAGCGGGCATCGAACTTGGAAGCCCGGCCCTAATTGGCGCTTGAGGCTACGAATCCCCGCTGGTCATTCCGCCGGATAGCACTCCATTGCCTTAGAGACAGGTGTCACCCGTATCGCCGTTCCGGAATCCAACACTACCTCAACGTCATACGTAATTACGCTCGTATCGGTCTTCCAGCCCTTGGCGTCCTCCGGATACTCCTTCTCCATGGCCTCGTACGCTGCCGAGCAATTCGGAGGCAATGATTCCGTCAGGCCAGTGATTTTCCTGATAAGGCTCCAGCAATTCTTTTCGTGAGTCCTTAACGAACACGGCGCCCGGTACACCCTTCGGTAGCGCAGCTTGAGCGCGGAGTCGTTATCGTTATCACTTTTCGGGTAGTTCACTACCACGAGAGAGGTGAATTCGGCTGAGTTCTTGATCCACTTCGCTGCATCAAAAAATATCTTCGAATCTTCTACGGCATTGAAAACACCGAAAAACGATCCGCCATCAAACCCGTCGGCGGATTCTAAGAAGACAAAGTCGTTCTTAACCCCTTCGAAATAGCCGAGCAATGCCCTAGAATCGATCACCATCTCATCTTTGGCGTTGGCACGAATGCATGGCGGCTCTTTATTGTCTTTTACCCAATAAGGAAGAATCGAAAGTTGTTCCGCTCCCTTCTCCCCAAGATCAACTTGCTTGACCATGAAATTCGGGTAATAAAAACAGGAAAGCATGGGCTTTGCTTGCGGGTTGTAGGGATCGCCTGGGAGGATGTCCCGGCTGTAGTTGAAAGTTGAGCGGCGGTTCAGCCTGATTCTGAAAGAATCGGGTTGTCACACCTTGAAGGGAGAACCGCCGTGAAGAAACCGTACCATACGATAGGCACGC
>JBEKPI010000006.1:0-44041 GCA_049520855.1 Occallatibacter sp. | reverse complement strand
TCTATTTGGATGGGAACCGTGGTGCTGGGGCTGGGCGTGGCGTCCGCTCTGCTCGGAGTGCTCTACGCGCTGATGGAGCACGACCTCAAGCGTCTGCTCGCCTGGCACAGCATTGAGAACATCGGCATCATCCTCATGGGCTTCGGCGCCGCGCTGATGTTTCGCGCGCTGGGGCACGGGGATCTCGCCGCCCTTGCTCTCATCGCGGGCTTGTATCACACATTCAACCATGCCATGTTCAAGGGGCTGCTGTTTTTGGGCGCTGGTTCCGTCGTGCAGGTTACGCACACGCGCAACATGGAAATGATGGGTGGGCTCATCAGGCGCATGCCTGTCACAGCCCTGTGTTTCCTGTTGGGCGCCGTAGCCATCTCCGGGCTGCCTCCGCTGAACGGATTCGTGAGCGAGTGGCTCACCTACCAGGCGCTGCTGGCCGGCTTCGGCACCACGCAAAGCCTGACCCGGTTGATGTTCCCCATCGCCGGCTCACTTTTGGCGCTGACGGCGGCGCTGGCGGCAGCCTGTTTCGTCAAGGCTTTCGCGATTCCGTTTCTCGCGCTGCCGCGCAGCGAAGAAGCCGCGGATGCGCGGGAAGCCTCGCTTCCGATGCGCGCCGGAATGGCGGTTCTGGCTGTGGGATGCGTCGCGCTGGGCCTGGGCGCCACCTGGTTCGCGCGGGTCTTCGACCCCATCACGCAGCAGGCTCTTGGCGTTCGCGCCAGTGCGGCGCTGGTGACGGCTCATGGCATGGCGCTGTCGGCGGGAACGGGGCAGGGAACGGTTCAGGGCGGCACCATATCGACAGCCGGGATTGCGCTGTTCTTTCTGCTGGCCGGCGCGGCCTTCGCGCTTCCGCTGGCTCTGCGCTGGAGACGCCGCAGCGTTACAGGGCCGGTGTGGGATTGCGGCCTCCCTGGGTTGACCGCCGACAACGAATACACGGCCACGGCTTTTTCCAAGCCGCTGCGCATGATCTTTTCCGCCCTTTATCGCCCGCGCCGGGAGATCCAGGCGGAGTACGAAGTCTCGCCCCACTACCCCAGCGCGATCCGCTTCGAGAGCGAGATCGAACGCACCTTTGAAAAGCGCCTCTACGGTCCGATGTGGGAGCGGATTATGGCGGCGGCGAACCGCATGAAGAACATTCAGGCGGGCAGCATCAACCTCTATCTAGCGTACATTTTCATCACCCTGATTCTGCTCCTGCTGTTTGGAGTGCGCGGATGATCGAGCGGCTCATCGAGAACGCAACGCAACTGTTCCTGCTGCTGGCGCTGGCGCCGCTGGTGACGGGAGTGATACGAACGCTGAAGGCGCGTCTGCAAACGCGGCGCGGCCCAGGCATCCTTCAGCCCTACAGGGATCTCAACAAACTCTTTCGCAAGGGCATGGTGGTTCCCGATACCGCCTCCTGGATCTTCGCGGCAACGCCGTGGGTAGTATTTTTCAGCACGATTTTGGCGGGGCTGATGATTCCCATGGTTGCCGCCAAGGCGCCGCTCGGCTTGTTCGGCGGCGTGCTGGCGGTGATCTATCTGCTGGGACTGGGCCGATTCTTTCTGGCGCTGAGCGGGCTGGATACCGGCAGCTCGTTTGGCGGTCTCGGCAGCAGCCGGGAGATGACCATCTCGGCCCTGGCCGAACCGGCGATGATGCTGGCCATCTTCACGGTCGCCATCGGCGCCGGCTCCACGGGCCTAACTGAAATCGCCGGAGCCGCCATCGGACAGAACTGGCGGTTTCTTGCGCCAGCGCAGATGTTCGCCTTCGCCGCGCTCGCGCTGGTGCTGATCGCGGAGACGGGCCGAATCCCGGTGGACAACCCGGACACTCACCTGGAACTCACGATGATCCACGAAGCCATGATTCTGGAGTATTCCGGCCCCTGCCTGGCCCTTGTTGAATGGGCGGCTTCGATCAAGCAACTGGTCTTGATGACGCTGTTGATCAACTGCTTCTGGCCGTTTGGCCTCCAGCCGACTTGGTTCGGCTTCGGCGCCGCGGTGGGAATCGGCTGGCTGCTGGCGAAGCTGCTTCTCTTGAGTTGCGCGATTGTTCTGCTTGAAACCGTCAATGCCAAGATGCGGCTCTTCCGGGTACCGGAACTGCTGGCGGTGGCCTTTACTTTGGGATCGCTCGCGCTGATCTCCACGTTCCTCTTCTGATGCTTATGAAGCCTTTTCTCGATATGCAACTCGGCGACCGAATCGTCACTCTGATGGCGGCGCTGGTGCTGGTTCTACAGATCGCGATGGTGGCCCAGCGCTGGATCGTCATCCACATCCGCATCTTCGCGGCTCAATCGTTCTTCCTCGCGGTGATTGCCGCAACCATCGCGTGGTTCAACCACGCGCCGCATCTCTACGTTGCCGCCGCGCTTACCGTGGTGGTCAAGGTGATTCTGGTGCCTCTCCTCTTTGAACGTCTGGTAGTGCGCATGGAGATTCATGAAGAGATCGAGCCGATTGTGAACGCGCCTCTCTCGGTGTTGATCTCAGGAGGGCTGACGCTGGTGGGCTATGTGGTGGCGGAGTCGTTTTATCGGCCGGACGAGCCCGGCCTGGGCCACAACGCTCTTGCCGTGGCCATCTCTCTCTTCCTGATCGGCTTTTTTACGATGATCAACCGCCGCAAGGCGCTGACGCAGGTTCTGGCGCTGCTGTCGCTGGAAAACGGGCTGTTTCTAGCGGCCATTTCGCTCACCTATGGAATGCCGCTGATTGTGGAACTGGGTGTCTTCTTCGATGTGCTGGTGGCGGCGATGGTGCTGGGCATTCTGGTCTACCGTATCCGCGAGACCTTCGAGTCGATGGATGTGAGCCGGCTACGGAGGCTGCGAGGATAGGATGCTGCTGCTTGCTCTATTGCTGATCCCCGTTGCCACCGCCGCCGCGTCGTACTTCGCGCGCCGTCGCGAGGAGATGGAACGGATCAACCTGGCCGGCTTCGGCGTGGTTTTTCTGGCCGCCGTCGCGCTGGCCGCGCAGGTGCTCGCCCGCGGCACGGCCTCGCTCGCAAACGGCTTCTTCTATGCCGATGCGCTCAGCGCACTGGTGATTCTTCTTACCGCTTCGGTGGCGCTGGTTTGCTCCGCCTACTCGATCGGCTATCTGCGCGACGACCAGCGCAGCGGAGCGCTGGGCGACGACGCAAGCGGCCTTGAGCAGATCGCACAGATCGCGCAGTTGCGCATGTACTACACCTTGACGCCGCTGTTTGTTTTCTCCATGCTGTTCGTGTCGGTGGCCAACAATCTTGGAGTGATGTGGGTGGCGATCGAGGCCACCACGCTGGCTTCAATCTTTCTGGTCACCTTCTACGGTAAGGTCACCTCGCTTGAGGCCGCCTGGAAGTACGCAATCATCGGCGGCGTGGGTTTGTCGATGGCGCTGTTCGGCACCGTGGTGGCCTACTATGCGGGACACCGCCTGGCCGGTTCCGATGCGCTGAGCGGGTTGAACTGGTCCGTGCTGGCACAGCACGCCGCGCAACTCGACAAGACTTCGATGCGGCTGGCCTTCGTCCTCATTCTCATGGGCTATGGGACCAAGGCTGGACTGGCGCCGATGCACACCTGGAAGCCGGATGCCTACAGCGAGGCCCCGGTGCCCTCCGCCGCGATTCTTTCCTCGGCGACGCTGAATTGCGCCCTCTACGGTCTCATCCGTTTCTACATCCTTACCAGCCGATGCCTTGGCACGGAGTACCCTGGGCGCCTGCTGCTTCTCTTCGGGCTGCTCTCGATGGGCGTCTCCGTTCCATTCATCCTGGTGCAGAAGAACTATCGCCGCCTGCTGGCGTATCACACCATCGATCATGCCGGCATCATGGTGACGGCGCTGGGACTTGGGGGCGCGCTGGGCAGCCTGGGTCTGATGCTGCACATGACCTTTCACACCATCGCGAAATCGCTGCTGTTCCTATGCGCGGGCAACGTGCATCAGCACTTCCGCACCGACCTGTTTTCCGAGATCAAAGGCAGCGTGATCCGGGCCATGCCGCTGACCGGCGTGGTTTTTCTCATGGCCATGCTGGCAATCATCGGCATGCCGCCGTTCAGCCTCTTTCAGAGCGAGTTCCTGATTGTGCGCGCGGCCTTCGATGGCGGGCATGTTCTTACCGGCGTGCTTTTCGTCTTGTTTGGAACGGGCGTCTTCGCGGGCGCGCTGCTGCACGTCGGCGGCATGATCCTCGGCCCAGACGGCGACACGCCGGTGGCGGCCCGCCGCCCCTGGCGCGATGATTCGCTGCTCGCTCTGGCCGCGGTGCTGGTGGTCATCGCATTTTGGGTGCCCGCGCCGCTCTTCCAACTGATTAGCAACGCGGCGCGGGTGGTGAGCGGACAATGACGCCTTTCTTTGAAGAACTTCGCGAGCGTTTCCCGGAGCAGATCCGCTCCGTGGAGGAGCCGGTCTCCGGTCAGATCGTCATTCTGTTGAATGGCTCCGATGCCACCGGAATTGCCCGGCACTTCCTCACCGGCTACCGTGCGAGACTGGTGACCGTCTTCGCCGAGGATCGCGTGAAAGCGGAAGGCGTCTTCTACAACTACTATGTCTTCGATCGGCCGGGCGACCCTGCCTGGGTGATTCTCAAGGCTCCCATTCCCGCGGATCATCCCTCGTTTCCGTCGCTGGCCGCGGAGTTGCCGGCGGTCAACTGGCAGGAGCGCGAGATACAGGATTGGTTCGGCCTCGAAGCCGCAGGGCATCCAAATCCGCGTCGCGTCGCGCTCCACGATAACTGGCCCGACGTGCATCCGCTGCGCAAGGATTTTCCGCTCGACACCGTGCTGCCCCCGTTTGAGGGGGAGCGGCACGTCTACCGGCCCACGCACGGGGAGGGTGTCTTCCAGATTCCGGTCGGCCCGGTTCATGCCGGCATCATCGAGCCCGGCCACTTCAACTTCGCTGTTGCCGGCGAGCCCACCCTCTACCTGCAGCTCCGAATGTTCTACACGCACAAGGGAACCGAGAAGCTCTTCGAGAATCTCCCCATACCCCGCGCGGTGTTTTTGGCCGAAAGCATTTCGGGCGATTCGGCGTTCTCCCACGGAACCGCATTCTGCCAGGCGATCGAGCGGGCAGCGGGGATCGAGGTTCCGGCGCGGGCACAATTCCTGCGCGTTATTCTGCTCGAACTGGAACGAATTGCGAATCACGTCGCCGATATCGGGGCCATCGCCAACGATGTGGGATTCGTGATTGCCAACGCCCATGCCGGCCGCGTGCGAGAGCTGGTGCTGGGCTTGAGCGAAACCTTGACCGGAAGCCGCGTGTTGCGCGGAATGGCCGCCATCGGCGGCGTGCGCAGGGATTGGCGGCAGGTTCAAGTCGAAGCCATCGGTAAGACGCTTGATGGAGTGGAGCGCGAGTTCCGCGATCTGGTGGCGATCGTTCAGTCGTCCAATTCTACCCGCGAACGTCTGGAGCGCACCGGAATCCTGCGCCCGGAGAAGGCGGCGATGCTGGGAATCGTTGGCGTGGGAGGGCGCGCCTCCGGCGTCGATCTCGATCTGCGGCGCGATCACCCCTATGAGGCGTACAGCCAACTGCCCTTCAATGTCCCCGTCTACCAAGCGGGAGATGTCCGGCACCGCTTGCTGGTTCGGATTGATGAAGTGGGCGAGTCGATGCAGATCGTCCGCGCGGCGGTTGCTCGTCTGCCCAACGGCCCGCACCGCGCGCCCCTACAGCCCATTCCACCGGATCGGTGCGCGTTGGGCGCGGTGGAAGGCTGGCGCGGCGAGATCGTTCACTGGGTCCGAACCGGCGAAGGCAACCGCCTCGAACGCTGCAAGGTGAAAGATCCATCCATCAATAACTGGCCGGCCATCGTGGAAGCGATGGAAGGCAATATCGTTGCGGATTTTCCAGTGATCAACAAGAGCTTCAACTTGTCCTATTCGGGGACGGATCGGTAACGCGATGTTCAAGATCCTCCAAAAGACGTTCAGCGTTGGCACGGCGACTGCTAATTATCCGCGCATTGCGCCTCACTTGGCCGAGCAGTTTCGCGGATGCCCGGAGTTCGACTTCAACGCCTGGAGCGACGCGCGTCCCGCAGCCGAGGTCTGCCCAACCGGGGCCATCGCCGTCCGCGATCGCGACGGGCTGCGCGAAGTCACCGTGGATTACGGCCGCTGCATCTTTTGCGGCGAATGTGAGGCGGCATCCGCCGATGGAGCAGTGCGTATGACCCAACACTTCGAGCTTGCGGCTACCGATCGCCGCGACCTGGTTCTTACCGCCGAATACACGCTCCATCCCGATGGCAGCCAAGCGGCATTGCAGTCGGCCACCCGCGGCCCAGGCGCCGAGGAGCCGGGCAAGCGAATCGTGGCGGCAATTCAAAACCTGCTAGGGCGCTCGCTGTCGATTCGGCAAGTGGACGCCGGCTCGTGCAACGGCTGCGAGCAGGAGATCGTTGCGTTGAACAATCCGGTTCACGATATCGAACGCTTCGGCATTCATTTCGTGGCCTCGCCGCGTCATGCCGACATGCTGCTGGTCACCGGCCCGGTCACGCGCAACATGGAACTGGCGTTGCGCAAGACCTGGGCCGCGACGCCGGAGCCGAAAGTAGTGGTTGCCGTAGGGGCTTGCGGCATCAGCGGAGGCATCTTCGGAACGAACTACGCCTCGCTGGGCGGAGTGGACGCAGTCATTCCCGTGGATGTCTACATCCCCGGCTGTCCGCCCCGCCCAGAAGCGCTGCTCCATGGCATCCTGCTGGCATTGGGCCAAGTGCGACAGCGCATTGGCTTCAATCCTGGCAAGGGTGCAAGGCTGGAGTGATGTCCACTTCCTGCCATTGCCGAGAGCATCCTCTAATCCGAATGTGCTTTGGCTGGCCGGATAACTCCCAACGGCGACCGGTGTCACTTCGACGATCAACCCCATGGTAATCCGGCAAGATACATGAATCATTCTGCCGGCTTCCTCAAAGCAATCTCGATCCCTTTCGTTACACTCTTTCCATGGCCCTTCGCCTCTATGCCGCCACTACCAGCCAGGGCAAGCTGCGCGACTTCCGCACGGCTGCCGCAGCCCATTCGCTGACCATCGAGCCCCTTCCAAATCTAAAAGAAATCCCCGCCCCAGAGGAGAACGGCCTGACCTTCGCCGCCAACGCCACGCTCAAGGCCGTCTACTACTCCCGCTTCGCCCCTGGCGCTCTGGTGGTGGCAGACGACTCCGGCCTCGAAGTGGACGCGCTCAACGGCGCTCCCGGCGTTCGCTCGGCCCGCTTTGCCGCTGACTCAGGACTCATCGACTCGCCCGACGCCAACGACAACACCGATGTATGGAACAACATGCTGTTGCTGCAACGCCTCGCCGGCGTTCCCGCCGACAAGCGCGCGGCCCGCTACCGCTGCGTGCTGGCAGCCGCCCGCGACGGCCAGCTCCTGCACACCGCCGAGGGCACGGTCGAGGGCGTGATCCTTGACGCGCCGCGCGGCACCGGCGGCTTCGGCTACGATCCGCTCTTTTACCTGCCCGCCCTCGACCGCTCCATGGCCGAACTCGACCTCGAAACCAAGCACGCGCTCAGCCATCGCGGGCGCGCCATCGCCGCGCTGCTGCCGATGCTGCGCGGATGAAAGCCGGTCTTGCGTATCCATGGGATCAAAGGCGCGCAGCCCGGACACTGCGGAGCGGGTTGACGAAGGTGATGCAGAACACCAATAATGCAATTAAAATCGAATGACGCTTTCCAATCCTTCCAACCGAAGCCGCTGTCTCCGGAAACGGGATTCGGAGCCTGCAAGCCGTTAGGAGCTCACACCGTCATGGCAACCGCTCAAACCTCTGCCGCGCCCCCTGGACGTCCTACCGTCCGGCGCGGCGTCCAACCGCTGCGCGCCGCCGAGGGATCGTCGTTTCTCTGGCGCAAGCTGCACTCGCTCTTGGGCATCATCCCCCTCGGCGCATTCCTGCTCGAGCATCTGCTCTCCAACGTCGAGGCCCTCAAAGGCCCCATCGCCTACGGAGCACAGGTGAAGTTCCTCAACGGCCTGCCGCTGGTGCGGGTGCTGGAGTGGGTCTTCATCTTTTTGCCCATCCTCTATCACGCCTTCTACGGCGTATGGATCTGGCTGCGCGGCAAGTCGAACATCGTCTATTACCCCTGGGCCGGCAACTGGCTGTACGTCTCCCAGCGCTATACCGGCCTGATTGCGTTTGCCTACATCGCGCAGCACGTCTATCGCCAGCGCTTCTCGGGGATATCCCTTCCCGAGAATCCCTATGCCTCGTTCCACAAGGTTCAGATGGAGTTGCAGAACCCCTGGATGCTGGCTGTTTACATCGTCGCGATGATCGCCGTCTGCTGGCACTTCTCTTATGGCGTGTGGCTCTTCGCGGCCAAGTGGGGCATCACTCCTGGCGCAACCGCCCGCAAGCGCTTCGGCTACGTCTGCGTTCTTTTGGGGGTTGGACTTGCGATCATGGGCCTAGCCAGCATCTGGGCGTTCGTGGGTGGCAAGTATCCCAACGTCCCAGAGAATCCGGCCGTCTCCCAGTCCATCGCACCAGCTCACTTGGAAACTAGTTCCTAGTCCCTGTTCTCCGATCTGAAAAGGAAGAATTCATGGCAGCACCCAGAATCATCGTGGTTGGCGGAGGCCTGGCCGGACTCGCGGCGGTCATCAAGATCGCCGAGGCCGGCGGCTCGGTTGACCTGTTCTCGATCGTCCCGGTCAAGCGCTCTCACTCGGTTTGCGCGCAGGGCGGCATCAACGCCGCCAAGAACCTCAAGGGCGAAGGCGACACCACCTACAAGCACTTCGACGACACCATCTACGGCGGCGACTTCCTGGCTAATCAGACCCCGGTGAAGGCCATGTGCGAGGCCGCGCCGGCCATCATCGACCTGCTCGACCGCATGGGCGTCACCTTCAACCGCACACCGGAAGGCCTGCTCGATTTCCGCCGCTTCGGCGGCACACTCTACAACCGCACAGCATTCGCCGGCGCAACCACCGGCCAGCAACTGCTCTACGCGCTCGACGAGCAGGTGCGCCGCTACGAGTCCGAAGGCAAGGTCAAGAAGTACGAGGGCTGGGAGTTCCTCTCGGCGATTCTCGACTCCAAAGGCGTGGCGCGCGGCATCACCGCCCTCGACCTGCGCACCATGGAACTGCGCGGCTTCCCCGCCGACGCCATTATTCTGGCTACCGGCGGCATCGGGGCGCTCTTCGGCAAGAGCACCAACTCCGTGGTCTGCACCGGCTCGGCGCAATCGGCGGTCTTCCAGCAGGGCGTCCACTACGCCAACGGCGAGTTCATCCAGGTTCACCCCACCTGCATTCCCGGCGAAGACAAGCTGCGCCTGATGTCGGAGTCGGCCCGCGGCGAGGGCGGCCGCGTCTGGGTTCCACGCACTGCCGGCGACAAGCGCCCCATCAAGCAAATCCCCGAGACTGAGCGCTACTACTTCCTCGAAGAGTGGTATCCCAAGTACGGCAACCTCGTGCCCCGCGACATCGCCACGCGCGCCATTCACAAGGTGGTGTACGAAGAGGGCCTGGGAATCGACGGCCAGCCGATGGTCTATCTCGACTTGTCTCATATTGACCGCGCCACGCTCGACCGCAAGCTGGGCGGCATCCTCGACATTTACGAAAAATTTGTCGGCGACGATCCTCACCTCGTGCCCATGAAGATCTTCCCCGGCATGCACTACACGATGGGCGGCCTGTGGGTGGACTTCAATCAGATGACGAACGTTCCCGGCATCTTTGCCGCCGGCGAATGTGAATACCAGTACCACGGCGCCAATCGCCTGGGAGCCAACTCGCTGCTCAGTTGCATCTTCGGCGGCTTCATCTCCGGGCCTAATGCGCTGAACTACGCCAAGAGCCTGCCCGCGCAGGAGGGCGACGGCGGCCACGCGCAGGAGCTGGTTCGTCAGGCCGGCATCAACACTGCCCTGCTGGATAACGACGGCACCGAAAACCCCTTCAAGCTGTGGCGCGAACTGGGCGAATCGATGACCAAATTCGCCACAGTGATCCGATACAACAAGGGGCTGAAGCAAGCCGACGAAAAGATCGTCGAGCTGCTCGATCGCTATAAGAATGTGAACCTCTCGGACCGCAGCCAGTGGGCCAACACCAGCTTTGCCTTTGCCCGCCAGTTGAAGAACATGCTCGAACTCTCCCGCGTTGTGGTGCAGGGTGCGCTTTTGCGGGATGAGTCACGCGGCGCGCACTACAAGCCCGACTTCCCCGACCGCAACGACGAGCTGTTCCTGAAAACCACCAAGGCCAGCTTTACAGGCTTGCCCGACGGCCCGATCTTCGAGTACGAAGAGGTCGATACGCAGTACATCAAGCCGCGCCCGCGCCGCTACGACGTGGCCAAATAAGGGAGACTGACAATGGCAAACAAGACCGTGCAATTCGAGATCAAGCGCCAGGCCAGCCCCGATGCTCCCGCCGTATGGGAGAGCTTTACGATCGAGGCGCGCCCCGGCATGAACGTCATCTCCGGCCTGATGGAGATCGCCGCCAATCCGGTCACCGCCGGCGGCCGCTCGACCACCCCTGTCACCTACGATTCGAATTGCCTTGAGGAGATCTGCGGCTCTTGCGCGATGCGGATTAATGGCCGCGCCCGCATGGCCTGTTCGGCGCTGGTCGACAATCTCGAACAGCCGATCCGCGTCGAGCCGCTGAGCAAGTTCCCGCTGGTGCGCGACCTGCAAGTGGACCGCGCCGTGCTGTTTGAGAACCTGAAGGCGGTCAAGGCGTGGGTTCCCATCGACGG
Source organism: Occallatibacter sp. (assembly GCA_049520855.1). Lineage (GTDB taxonomy): Bacteria > Acidobacteriota > Terriglobia > Terriglobales > Acidobacteriaceae > Telmatobacter. Next base: position 33,269 of record JBEKPI010000006.1, on the reverse strand, counting down.
AACGTATGATCTCGGTTCCGGCCCGCGCGTCTTCCCGCAAGAGCAGGAGGCCAACTATCCGCTCTCCAATTGCATCAGTTGCTGCTGCTGCATGGAAGTCTGCCCGCAGTTCAACGAAGACACGGACTTCGTCGGCGCGGCCACCATCGCCCAGGTCAAGCTCTTCAACAACCATCCGACAGGCAAAGTGCTGAAGGAAGAGCGCCTGCGCGCCCTGGCCGGCGACGGCGGCATTCAGGAGTGCGGCTTCGCGCAGAACTGCGTAGAAGTCTGCCCCAAGAGTATTCCGCTGACCAACGCTATCTCCGACATGAGCCGCGACGTTCTGATTCAGAAAGCCAAAGATTTTCTGGGGCGTTGAACGCCGGGAACGTCGAATGGGGTTCGTGAACTCCCAGCTTGCGCGATAGGCAGGGCGAAGAAAAACCGTACTCATCTCGTGATCTGAATGTTCGACTTTCCGGTGAAACAGGGCATGTTTTGGGGCGATAAACGCCTCTTTTGGGGCAAAATACGGCTGTTTCCGGCGAAATTAGCCGCCGTTTTATAGGGGAATTTCTCACGATGCGGGAAAATCGTTGCGTTTTTGCGCACAATCAAGGTTTGGCGTGAAACCAGCTTTTGCCCAGCAAGGTCGCGGGGATTCTGTATTTTTTGCGGCCAGGATTCTATTCGGGCAGCGAATTAATCTGCAAGGTTTTGAAAATAAAAATAGGGGGGTGGGGGGATTATTTTTCTGGTAACAATTCTCGCCGCCTTTGTTTGCATTTGAGTCACTGCGGCGCTGGCGTTCCAGTTGAACGTTCTTTCCCTCCAGTATGATTGTGCGCCGAGAGGGGGAAATTATATGCAAGCACCTGCAGATAGGGATCAGGGGTCAGAGATCAGGGATCAGAAAACACGCCGGATAAGGTTCGTGGATTCCAAGGTCCGAAAATCCGGACCTGAGCCACACGCCGCCCGCCCGACGAGTGCGAGGTCACCGCATTATTCGAGCGATTTGATGACGGGATTGTGCTCTAGGCCAATCGGCGTCCCACGATTGGTACTCGAACATTAGATCTGGATTCCTTCTTCGGAGCAGACCGATACTAAGATGACGGAATGTTGCGCCTTTGATATAGAAGTGCATCTGGACCAATATCTCTTCCACTCCGTCGTAATCAAAGTCCGCACGCATGAGCTCGGTCAAGGTCACCCCGTGGTCCTCACACTCAATCGTGATGCGGGCATCGGACGAGATTTGTGCACTAATGCTTCCCTTTTCAAAAAGTGTTTGGATCGAATCGGTGTCTGACACTGGAAATATCTCACTTCCGTCCATGCGCCAGGTCGGTGCAAGTTTGCCAGGAAGCAGATTGAGGTCAGTCACGCCCAGCCGGGGTGATCGGATATAGCTGATTGGCGCGAGTTTGGCATGGGATGCTGCTTCAAGCGTGGCGCTGACAGTCGCAAGAATGAAAGAGGCCTTCAGTTCCATGTTGTTGGATGGATAATAGCCTGCAGTGATCGCGAACTTGTATTCGCGACATGTGCGGACAGAGATTTCTGAGCCTTTGCCGTCTGTGAATAGGACTCCTTCCTTGCTGCCTCGAACGTCGAGAACAACGAGTTCGTCGAGAAGCTTCTCAATCTTTTCCGGGTCTGCTTTGACTTCCCAGATCCCGCTTTCAAACTCGACGGTTGCATTAAGTGGGAATCTGCTCGTCTTGATGGCGGCTTCTGTTAGCTCGCCCAGGTCGGTGTTCCCCGATTGAAGTGCAGCTTCGACTAATGCTAATAGCTTCTCTCTGGAAGATTCGATTTCAAGCTGGGGGATCAAGCTGCGAACCGTGCCAATCTTCCCTTGCGCAATTTCTAGGAAAAATCTAGCGTTGGCTTGACTGAAGACTCTGGCTTTCTTTCGGATGTTGCAGCCTCCGTGCGCAGGTAGGAGGTTGTCGATAGAATCGAGATTAAAATTCGCGTGTAATGAGAGCTGGGCGAAGAGATTCTGGAGTTCCTGTGGCTTATTACGGAGGGATCGCGGGATTATGTGGTCAATTTCCAGATCGGCGTATTTGAGCGGCTCTTCGCAGTAGGCGCATCTCTTCGAATGAGCCGTCCAGATTGCGATCCGCTCAACGCCACTCAATATGCCGCTCATAGCGTTAAGTTTACGGCAGGTGGCCCGGTCTCCGAATGCGGACTTCACCGAACCGACGTTGTACCGCCCTCTGAACGACGGCAGCGGTTGCAGGCGGCGGAGCAGCGATTGGCTTGGGCATCATTGCGAATTCTACGCCTGACGGAGGGGTGCGGGCGAGACGCCCGCACTACAGCCGGTCTGGAGACCGGCGCTACCGTGCTGGTTAGGATGCTTTGATATCGGCGAGGGGAGGTGTGTGGCCCAGGTCGGGATTTTCAGGCCTGGGAATCCTCGGACCCCAACCCGCCGCTTCCTTAGAGCTTGTCCGCAAATTGCGAATTTTTGTAGCACTGCCATCCAGAGCGGGTGCCTTACAGGTCTGATGACCTGCGCACTCCGCCTTGGCGGCTTGGAAGCCGCCAGTACAGCCGGTCTGGAGACCGGCGCTACCGTGCTGGTTAGGATGCTTTGATATCGGCGAGAGGAGGTGGGTGGCCCAGGTTCGGATTTTCGGGCCTGGGAGTCCGCGAACCCCAACCCGCCGCTTCCTTTGAGGTTGTCCGCAAATTGCGGATTTTGTAGCACCGCCAACCAGAGCGGGCGCCTTACAGGTCTGAAGGCCTGCACACGCTGCACCTGGCGGCTTAGAAGCCGCCAGTACAGCCGGTCTGGAGACCGGCGCTACCGTGTTGGCTGGGATGCATTGATATCGGCGAGGGCGGGCGGGTGGCCGAGGTCTGGATTTTCGGATCCGGGAATCCTCGAACCTTAGCCCGCCCCTTCCTTAGGGTTTGTCCGTAAATTGCGGATTTTGTAGCACTGCCATCCAAAGCAAGTGCCTTACAGGTCTGAAGGCCTGCACACGCTGCACCTGGCGGCTTGGAAGCCGCCAGTACAGCCGGTCTGGAGACCGGCGCTACCGTGTTGGCCTGGGATGCCTTGATATCGCCGAGGGCGGGCGGGTGGCGCAGGTCTGGATTTTCGGATCGGGAATCCTCGAACCTCAGCCCGCCCCTTCCTTAGGGTTTGTCCGTAAATTGCGGATTTTGTAGCACTGCCATCCAAAGCAAGTGCCTTACAGGTCTGAAGGCCTGCACACTCCGCTCTGGCGGCTTAGAAGCCGCCAGTACAGCCGGTCTGGAGACCGGCGCTACCGTGTTGGCCTGGGATGCCTTGATATCGCCGAGGGCAGGCGGGTGGCGCAGGTCTGGATTTTCGGACCGGGAATCCTCGAACCTCAGCCCGCCCTTTCCTTAGGGTTTGTCCGTAAATTGCGAAGTGTGTAGCGCGCCCTCCAGAGCGGGTGTCGTACAGTCTGAAGGGCTGCACACGCTGCACTTGGCGGCTTGGAAGCCGCCAGTACAGCCGGTCTGGAGACCGGCGCTACAATTTGTCGGCGCTACGATTTGCGGATAGGCTCTTCGTTGGTAGCGCCGGTCTCCAGACCGGCTGTCGCGCGGGCGTCCTCGCCTGCGCTCCAAACCCACTTCCACCCCTTCAGCCCTGCTCGTTCCGGATTATTCACCACATAGCGGACGGCACGTTCCAACTCGTCCCCATTGCGAATCAGCCGGTCATAATACTCCCGCTGCCAGAACGCGCCGCGGCGACAGAGGATTTCGTTTGCCTTTCTGGCCGCAAAGGACTTCCAGCCTAGCACTACCTTGCTCAATTCCTGCCCCGGCAGCAGCCGGCAAACAACATGCACATGATTGGGCATGACACACCAGGCCACGAGCCGATACCGCTTTCCCTGCCAGAAATGCAGAGCGTCGGCCACGAGTTCACCGATACGTGGATCGCGCAGAAAACATCCACCCAAGCCGCGATCGAAATACTCTTCCAGTTTTGCAGCGCTGAATTCGGCGACCAGCACCTCCTGGGACGGCGACAGATGAGCGCCCACGCGCTTTGCCGCAGTCAAAATGCGGTGACGCTCCTCTATCTTTTCCAGAACCGGCAGAGGCAGGGAGTCGGCCAAATGAAAGGTGAGGAAATACAGGCCTGCGTCCTTCTCCCAATGGGGCAGGCGTCCGCGCTGCCGAATGCGCACTTCACCGAACCGAGGTTGTACTGCCCCCTGAACGACGGCAGCGGTTGCAGGCTGGGGAGCAGAGATTGGCTTGGGCATCATTGCGAATTCTACGCCTGATGGATGGGTGCGGGCGAGACGCCCGCACGACAGCCGGTCTGGAGACCGGCGCTACCGTGTTGGTTGCGAATTCCCTACCCGGCGCTCTTGACGCGCACCACCGTGATCTTGGCGAAGCCCTCTTCAAAGACCGGCGGCTTCAGCTTTTCGGCCATCTTGCGCATCACGTCCTCGCTCACTGAGCGGTCGCGCTGGCGGTTGCGCTCCAGGCAAACCTCAAGCGGCACGTCGAAGAAGACCGCCTGCACTTCGTAGCCGAAGCTCTTGGCCATCTTGATCCACTGGCTGCGCTCATGGCTGGAGAGGTTGGTGGCGTCCACGTAGTTCAAGGGCATGCGCGCGATCAGCCTGGCCCGCAAGAGCGACCGCAGGGTGGAAAAGACCAGTCCCTGGTAGCGCTGCTCCTCCACATCGTCAAACAGGATGTTGCGCAGCAGATCGCTCGACAGAGGGGTGACGCCGCGCCGCCGGAACCATGTGGTCTTGCCCGAGCCGGGCAGGCCGATGGCCAGCACCACATGGCCCTTGGGGGCCTGCGGCGAGCGCTCGGCTGCCTCAGGCTCTCGCGCGGGCGCAGAGGGCATCTCCGGCTGAGTTTCCAGCTCGAAGCGGCCTGAGCCGGCCTGTTCGTTCCAATCCTGTCTAGCTGGCCGGATGGGCTTTGCCGGCGGCTCCGATCTTGGCGACCGTTGCGCTGGAGGCTGCTGAGGCCGCTGCGCGCGAGGCTGCGCCGGAGCGTCGTCCAGATAAAACGGCACCAGCGGAGCCAGTTGATTCGATGGGAGTTCCTGCCCGATCTTGCCTGTGGATTCGGAGGTATTGGGGGTGCGCCTTGACCGTCTGCTCATGCCGCCTTCGTTCCGTTCCTATTGATACCGGAATACCATACTTGCCGAGGCTGGGGCAAATCGTGTGCAGGCCGTCACATACGATCTTGTATCGGGAAGGGCAAACTATAGCTGCGAGAGGTTCCGCAAGAAGCGGCTGGACGCGCGTTGCGATTTCGCCTCTGTTGGCAACAATGCTACGATTAAGGGTTTGGTGGATTTGCCCACGAGGGCGGCTCCAGCCGCCGGACATAACGGACTTAAGCCGGACTCAAATCGGACTCAAACAAGCTCAAACCACAGCCTCATCGACTACGAAGGAGAAGACACACATGGCAGTAAAGGTTGGTATCAATGGCTTCGGCCGCATTGGCCGCAACGTATTTCGCGCCGCTCTTGGCAATCCGGAGATCAATTTTGTCGCCGTCAACGACTTGACCAGCCCCGCCACGCTGGCTCACCTGCTCAAGTACGACTCGATTCTTGGCAACCTCAAGAACGAAGTCGTCGCCGGCGATGACTTCATCTCCGTGGATGGCAAAAAGATCAAGGTCTACGCCGAGCGCGACCCCGCCAAGCTGAACTGGGCTGAAGTCGGCGCGCAGATTGTCGTCGAATCCACCGGCTTCTTCACCGACGCGCTCAAGGCCAAGGCTCACCTCGGCGAGACCGTCAAGAAGGTCATCATCTCGGCTCCGGCCTCCAACGAAGACATCACCCTGGTGCTCGGCGTCAATGAGGGCAAGTACGACGCCTCCAAGCACAACATCATCTCCAACGCCAGTTGCACCACCAACTGCCTGGCGCCGGTGGTCAAGGTTCTGCTGGCCCATTGCGGCATCGTGAGCGGCATCATGACCACCATCCACAGCTACACCAACGACCAGGTCATTCTCGACACGCCGCACAAGGATCTGCGCCGCGCCCGCGCCGCCGCCCTCAGCATGATTCCCAGCTCCACCGGCGCCGCCAAGGCCCTCAAGCTGGTGATCCCCGAGACCTCCGGCAAGCTGGACGGCTTCGCCATTCGCGTTCCCACACCCAACGTCTCCATCGTCGATCTCACCTTCATCAGCGAGAAGCCGACCGACGCCAAGGCCGTGAACGCCGCTCTCACGGCTGCCGCCGGGGGCGAACTGAAGGGAATTCTGGGCGTTGAGACCGGTGAGCTGGTCAGCTCGGACTTCAAGGGCAACAAGCTCTCGTCTATCGTGGACGCGCCGCTGACCAAGGTGGTCGGCCAGAGCGTCAAGGTGCTGAGCTGGTACGACAACGAGTGGGGCTACTCCAACCGCGTGGTCGACCTGATCGGCTTCCTGGCGGAGAAGGGCCTGTAAACACAGGGACTAGGGACTAAGGGACTAGGGAATAGGGCTTTTAGTCCCTAGTCCCTTAGTCCCTAGTCCCTGACCGCTAAAGAATCCTATGCGCAAAAACATAAGTGGCACTTCTCCCTACGAGCCCATCATTGGCTTCTCCCGCGCCGTTCGCGTCGGCAACACCGTGCATCTCTCCGGAACAGGCCCGGTCGGCGCAGACGATCTGGACGCAGCCGGCCAGACCCGCCGCGTCTTCGAAATTGCTGGCGCTGCGCTCGAACAGGCCGGCGCGCGCTTTGAGGACGTGGTCCGCACCCGCATCTTTCTTGCCCATGCCGAGGATTGGGAGGCCGTGGGCCGTGTTCATGGCGAGTTCTTCGGCGTCATCCGCCCCGCCAGCACGATGGTCGTCGCCACGCTGCTTAATTCAAAATGGTGTGTTGAAATCGAGATGGAAGCCGTGATCGCAGAAACCTCAGATAGCGTTTAGCTCCTCACTGGTTCCGTTCACTTTTTCACTTATTCACTCTCTCACTCGTTCACTTCTTCACCGTGTCCACTGTAGAAAGGTCTTCACTCCATGGCAAAGCTCTCCATTCGCGACATCGAACTGGCCAATAAGAGGTTGTTTATCCGTGTCGATTTCAATGTGCCGCTCACCGAGGACGGCTCGACCATCACCGACGACACGCGCATCGTGGCCACGCTGCCCACCATCGTCTATGCCCTGCGCCACAAGGCCAAGGTCATCCTGGCCTCGCACCTGGGCCGTCCTAAGGGCAAGCCCAATCCGAAGTACTCGCTGCGCCCCGTGGCCCTGCGGCTGCGCGAACTGCTCGACAAGGAGTTGGGCGAGTCGATCAACGTCGGCTTCGCCCCCGACTGCATCGGCGAAATTGCCAGCGAACTGGCCCTCCAGCTCGAATCCGGCCAGGTGCTGCTGCTCGAAAACCTGCGCTACCACGCCGAGGAGGAAGCCAACGATCCGGGCTTTTCGAAGGCGCTGGCCTCGCTGGCCGACGTATACGTCAATGACGCCTTCGGCTCCGCCCATCGCGCCCACGCCTCCACCGAGGGCATTACGCATTTCCTCAAGCCAGCCGTCGCCGGCCTGCTGATGGAAAAGGAGATCACCTATCTCGGCAAGGCTCTGGAGAACCCCGAAAAGCCCTTCGTCGCCATCATCGGCGGCTCCAAGATCTCCGGCAAGATCGACGTCATCGACAACCTGCTCGACAAGGTCGATACGCTGGTGATCGTCGGCGGCATGGCTTATACCTTCCAGCGCGCTCTGGGTGTAACTACGGGTAAGTCGCTCGTCGAAGAGGATAAGATCGACATGGCCAAGGCTGCCATCGGCAAGGCCAAAGCCAAGGGCGTCAAGCTGCTGCTGCCCGTCGATAACATCCTGGCCGATCACTTCGCCGCCGACGCCAACACGCAGCCGTGGGATTGCTCGCAAAACTTCCCCGCCGACTGGCAAGGCCTGGACATCGGCCCCAAGTCCATCGCGGCCATCGAGGAAGTGGTCTCGACCGCGCGGACCATCGTCTGGAACGGGCCTGCGGGAGTTTTTGAGTTTCCCCGCTTCGCCGTGGGCACCAACGCGATCGCCATGGCGGTCGCGGCCAACCGCGCGGCCATCTCCATCATCGGCGGCGGCGACTCGGTGAGCGCCATTAACCAGGCCGGCGTAGCCGACCAGATTACCCACATCTCCACCGGCGGCGGGGCCTCGCTTGAGTTCCTTGAAGGGAAGAAGCTGCCGGGCGTTGAAGCGCTGACGGATAAACAAGGCAGGGAACAGGGAATAGGGAACAGGGAACAGTAAGCCCCGCCTCTTGCACCGTTTGCACCATCCTTGAATCGTTCTTTGATTCAAGGGTGGGAAACCAGGAACCCCATGGCGCGCAAGCGCCGTCCGGCCGCGTGGCCAGTCTCCACCTTCGGTGTTTGTGTGTTTATCTGTTTAGGTGTACATTGGAGATGGAGAGCAACCCATGTCCAATGCCACCACCCGATGGAACCTCGTCGTCCCCAAAGAACTCGATAAATCCCTGCGCCAGTTTCTTGCCAATGAAGGCCGAGGCAAGAAGGGCGAACTCTCGCGGTTTGTCACCGAGGCCGTCAACAAGCACATCTTCGACACCGCGCACGAAGCTGTCCTCGCGCACAATGCAAATGTGCCTTTGGAAGAGATTGAGGCGGCTGTCGAAGAGTCCCTCGCATGGGCACGGGCGCGGATGCGCTGATGCTGGTGTTGCTCGACAGTAACCTCTACTTCAGCGCACTGATCTCTCCGCTCGGCTCCTCCGCGCGCATCGTCAGAGCCTGGAAGAATGGCAGGTTTCATTTGCTTACCTGCCAGCAGCAGATCAATGAGATTCGCGCGGCAAGCCGCAACCCCAAGTTTCGCGCTTTGTTTCAACCTCATCAAATCAGCTCCATGCTCAACCACATCTACAAAGCAACCGTATGGCCTGCCCCGCTGCCACGCAAACACGACGCAGCCGATCCAACCGACAGCTACCTGCTCGATTTGATTGAAGCGGCTCAGCCCGATTTTGCCGTCACCGGAGACAAGCGCTCGGGACTCCTGCAACTCGCAAAGCTGGGCCGGACGAAGATTCTGAGTGCAATGGACTTCTCCACGCAAGTGCTGCACCTGTAAGGCACACTTCTTGAACGCCCAACGGCACTCTCCCCGTTCCCTTCCCGCGAAAGCCATCTCCAGCGGAGACCCTTAAGCATCCCGATACAGCGGCTCGCAAATGCCCTAAACTCAAATACCAGAAGGCTCGCTGCAAACACTGGAGGAGGCAAATGGGCTACTACACGCGCGTCCTGTCGAAGGATGAAGAGTTCCCGTCCTTGGAGGAACTCGCGGAGTTGATACGCGCGCAGCATCCGGAGTTCAAGCTGTCGATTGAAGACGGGGAAGAAGAGGAGTGGGAGACACTTCTGCTCTCAGGCACGGATGAGGTCGAGGTCGCGTTGATCGAACGCAACCCGGTCTTCGACGGATCTACGGGCCAGGATGAGATCGCGGACTTCCTGGAAGATTTGCGGGAGTGCAAGCCGGAGAGCGGCGTTGCATGGCTTGAGTCGTATCTGGCCGAGGTCAAAACCATCTATGCCTTCCAGCACCTGCAAGGATCGGAGACGGAAGAAGGCGGCAACGCCCTTCACGCGCTGCGCTCGGCTCTGTGGGAGCGCGGCGATGCCATCATCCAGGCCGACAACGAAGGCTTCACCAACGAGGACGGCTACCACATCGTCTGGCAGCTTTCCGACTCGGTCTCCGGTCCATGGAATATGGGCGTGCTGCAAGATGATGTCTGGCGTCATTTCACCATGGATCTGGGCGACCCGGAGCATCGCGCGGCCTTCCTGGAAGGCGAAGTGCCCGGCGATCTTTCCGGGCTTCATTCAACCGGCTCGCAACGATGATTTCGCGTCGTTTCTACCGCTCAAGGCTTCTTGATTCAGACCTTGTGCCCGCCGTCACCCGAAGCACCAACTCCATCCACTAAAATCAAGCAGAGGAGTTTGAGAAAAAATGCCCCGTAAAGCACTCATTGCCGCCAATTGGAAGATGTACAAGACGCCCGCCGAAGCCAAGGCTTTTGTCAATGCCTTTTTGCCCCTCGTTGCCTCGCACACGCGCGACGAGATCGCCCTGTTTCCCTCGCCCGTGCTATTGCCGACGGTGATTGAGGCCGCCAAGGGGAGCAATGTCGCTGTCGGCTGCCAGAACATCCACTTCGCCGAGGAGGGCGCGTACACCGGCGAGACCTCTGTTGGCCAGCTCAAGGCCGTGGGCGGAACGCACACGCTGATCGGCCACTCCGAGCGCCGGCAGTACTTCGCCGAGACCGATGAGATCGTCAACAAGAAGCTGCACACCGCGCTGAAGCATGGCGTCGTCCCTGTGGTTTGCGTAGGCGAAGTGCTGGCCGAGCGCGAGGCGGGACAGACCGCCGGGGTGCTCAAGACCCAGATCACCGGCGCTCTGGCGGGCATCACTCCTGAGATGGCCGCGCCCATCGTGATTGCATACGAGCCGGTCTGGGCCATCGGCACCGGCAGGACGGCCACGCCGGAGATCGCCGTCGATGCGCACAAGATCATCCGCGCCGAGGTGGCCAAGCTGCTGGGCGCGGAGGTCGCAGCGGCGATGCGCATCCTCTACGGAGGCAGCGTAAAGCCAGACAACGCCACCTCGTTGATCGGCGAGGAAGAGATCGACGGCGCACTGGTGGGCGGAGCCAGCCTCAAGCCGGATTCGTTTACGGCGATTGTGAAGTACTGAAAAGCAGCTGTTAGCTTCTAGCTTTTAGCTCTTTGCCCCAGCTCTCGTGCGAGGGCTGGGTTATTCTCTTTGGCTGAACCAGAGAGCACAGCCATCGGTACAATGGCTCATGGCCCAGCGCGACTTCTATATCGACCGGCTCCGCACGGTGATGACCGCACTGGTCATTCTGCATCACACGTCCATTACGTATGGAGCCCCCGGCGGATGGTACTGGAATGAGCTCAAGCCCTCCGGCACTCCTTCCTGCCTGCTCCTGACCCTCTTCGTCGCCACCAACCAGGCCTACTTCATGGGCTTCTTCTTCCTGCTGGCGGGCTACTTCGCACCCGCCTCCCTGGAGAAAAAGGGCTACGCCCGCTTCATCGGCGATCGTTTTCTGCGCCTCGGCCTACCGCTGCTGGTCTTCTGCCTCTTGCTGGGCCCGCTCACTGCCTCCCTGGTCGAAGGGGCGGAGGGAAACGGATTCTGGACCACCCTGCTCTGGCTCTTCAAGCACCCCGGGCTGCGGAACGGCCCGCTCTGGTTTGCGCAGGCCCTGCTTATCTTCAGCCTGGCGTACTGCGCATGGCGTCGCCTCTTCGGCTCACCGCTTGATCGTTCAGAGCGAAATCCCAAGCCGGTCCCAGCCCGCCGCTGGTGGCTGCTTAGCGCCTTGCTCACCTTCCTCGCCGCGCTCGCCATCCGCCAGCTTGTGCCCACAGGCGTCAACGTATGGGGCCTGCAACTCGGCTACTTCTCCAGCTACATCGCCCTCTTCGCCATCGGCATCGCCGCGTGGCGCTTCGACTGGCTCCGCCAACTCACATGGAGAAATGCGCTCCCCGGAATCCGAGCCTTTCTCATCACCTGGCCCACAATGCCCATCGGCATCGCCGTTGCCCAAGCCATGTCTGGCCGCGGCGGATCAAACTTCTCTGGCGGCTTCTCCTGGACTGCGATTCTCTATGCGCTGTGGGAGCCGTTTGTGGCGTGGGGGCTGATCGCCGCGTGGTTGCTTGTGTTTCGCGAGCACATGAACCAGCCGTCAAGATTCTGGGAGTGGCTGGGGCGGCGCGCTTATGCCGTATACATCCTCCATCCGCCGGTGCTGGTGGGGATTGCGCTGCTGCTGCACGGCTGGGCCGCGCCGGCGCTGGTCAAGTTCGGCGTGGTGGGGCTGATGGCTTGCGTGGCGACGTGGTTGCTGGCCGACCCGCTGGTCAGGATGCCGGGCGTGCGGAGCGTCGTTTAGTTACTTCAATGGGTCGGCGGGCAGGGTCCAGCCTTCCTTTTCGCCTTTGTTCTGCTCTTTGAGCCAGTCCATCAGGGGCTGGAAGTAATCGATAATCGCAGTTGCGTCGGCTTTGTCGGTGCCGGTCATGACTTTGAGCGCTTCGGGCCATGGTCGGGATGCACCCATTGAGAGCATTGCGTTGAGGCGCGCGCCAGCCTCCTTCGATCCGTAGACGGAGCAGCGATTGAGCGGGCCTTTGTAGCCTGCGGCCTGGCACATGGCGCGATAGAACTGGAACTGGTAGACGCGGGCGAGGAAGTAGCGCATGTAAGGCACGTTGCCGGGGATGTGGTACTTTGCGCCGGGGTCGAAGTCGGCCTCGGTGCGCGCGACGGGCGGGGCGATGCCTTGATATTTTTCTCGCAGCGCCCACCACGCGCTGTTGTAGTGCTCGGGCGTGACCTGGCCGGAGTAGACCTGCCAGCGCCACTTGTCGGTGAGCAGGCCGAAGGGCAGGAAAGCGATCTTGTCGAGCGCGGTGTGCAGCAGGAGGGGAATATCGGCGCTGGGCGGAGGAATTTGATCGATCAGGCCCAGCTTCTTGAGGTAATCGGGGGTGACGTTGAGGGCGATGGAGTCACCGATGGCCTCATGGAAGCCGTCGTTTGCGCCGTTCTGGAAGAGGAAGGGCTGATTGCGATAGGCCATCTGGTAGTAGTTGTGGCCCAGCTCGTGATGCACGGTTACGAAGTCGTCGGCGGTGGGCTGGAAGCAGGCCTTGATGCGCACGTCGCGCTGGCCATCGATGTCCCAGGCGCTGGGATGGCAAACCACGTCGCGGTCGCGGGGATGAGCGAGCATGGACCGCTTCCAGAAGGTGTCGGGCAAGGCGTCGAAGCCGAGCGACTTGTAGAAGCCCTCGCCATAGCGGACCAATTGCGGGCCGTCGGTATTGCGCGCCTTGAGGATGGCGCCCAGATCGTAGGGCAGAGGCCCGGTGGGCGGCGCGACCACGTCGTAGATGTTGCCCCACTCCTGCGCCCACATATTGCCGAGCAGGTCGCCGGGGATCATGCCGTCGGGGCGGCGGGCGGCGTCGCCGTATTTTTCGATGAGCTTGCGGCGGACGTAGGTGTGCAACTCACGATAAAGCGGCTCGACCTGGGTCCAGAGGCGCTCGATCTCGGCCTGAAACTGGTCGGGGGGCATGTCGTACTGGGAACGCCAGAGCGCGCCGGTGTCGGCAAAGCCGAGTTCGCGCGCGCCCTGGTTGCTCAGCTCGGCGAGGCGGGCGTAATCGCCGCGCATGGGCGGGCCGACGGCGTGCCAGCCGACCCAGAGGGCCGCCAGCTCCTTGGGGTCGCGGCTTTGGGCCATTTTGATGGCGATGTCGTCGATGCCGAGACAGTGGTCGGGGTTCTCGTCCGGACAGTATTTTCCGCGGCCATAGGCGGCGTCGAGCTGGGCGGCTTTCTGGGTGGTTTCGGCGCGCAGCGCGGGGTCGGCGGGCGCGGGCAGGCCAATGCTGAGCTTGAGCAGCAGCAGCTTGCGGGCGGCGTCGGGAGGGAGGGCGAGGCCGTCGAAGCGCCGCGCCTCGTCGATCAAGGCCGTCTGGCGCGCGATCATGCGGTCGTTGGCCTCGGCGACCAGGGTGACCGTGTCGTCGGTGATGTAGGTCTCCTCGACCCAGGAGGCGCGGTTGACATCGACGCCGATTGCGTTCAACTCTTTTTCGGCGCTGTCGATAAAGGCGAGGGCTTCGGCGACGGTGGGCTTGGGGGCGGGGGCGTTTTGGGCGGGGGCGGCGGAGAGGGGTGCAAGCAGGCCAGCTAGAGCCAGCGCGGACGGAAGGATGGCGCGAATTCGGAAAGTCATGGCAAGGGAACTATAGAACATTTTTTGGGATTCTGCATTTGCCATGGCGGCGAGTTAAGTCCGCTAGTTCGGGCTCTTGCCCAGGCCGAAGATCTTTTGCAGTATGTTGCGATGATCGGCGGGGTGGTCACAGGTCTCCATCGGCGCAGTGCCGGTGAGGAAGGCGGCATCGTAGCTGTCGGGGCAGGAGGCGTCGCTGAGCAGGTTGCTGACCTTGTCGATGGAGACAATCTCGACGCCCTCGGGCGCGGTGAAGTCATTGGTGTCGGAGTATTGCGGCAGCGTAACGGCTTTTTTCATGAAGGCGGCCCAGATGGGCGCGGCGGCGTGCGCGCCTTCCATTTTTACGTCGGTATAGTCGTCGTTGCCGACCCAGACGATGCAGATCAGATTGCTGGTGAAGCCGGCAAACCAGGCGTCGTGGCTGGTGCCGGTCTTGCCGGCGGCGGGAGAGACGAAGCCCATGTTGCGCACCCCGGCGCCCGTGCCGTCGAAACGGAGCACATTTTCCATCAGGCTGGTGGTCAGATAGGCCACGCGCGGGTCGAGCACTTGTTTCGATTCGGGTGAATAGTCGGTGATGACGTCGCCGGTGGGGGTGCGCACGCTGGCCAGCATCCAGGGGTCCAGGTGGAGGCCGTTGTTGGCGAAGATGGTGTAAGCGCCGGCCATGTCGAGCGGAGTGGCGTCATAGGTGCCGATGGCCATCGAGGGAGTTCCACGGGCGCTCTTGATGCCGGCGTCGCGGGCCAGTTGGGCCACGCGGTCGAAGCCCACCATCGAGGCCAGGCCGATGGTGGCGTTGTTCATCGATCGCATCAGGGCGTAGCGCGCCGTCGCCTGGCCGTGATACTGGCCCTCGTAGTTGCGCGGCGTGTACTCGTATTCCGTTCCCTCGCCGTAGGTGGTCTGTTCGTCGCTCAGCATGGTCACCGGCGAGAAGAGTTTGGTCTGCCCTGGAAGCATGGTGCCTTCGGCGGCCGTCGCAAAGGCCGCGGCGTAGACGAATGGCTTGAAGATGGAGCCCGTGGGCCGCTTGGCCACCGCGTGATTCAACTGCGAGTTGCCGTAGTTGCGCCCGCCCACCAGCGCCAGCACCTGGCCGGTGTGGGGATTGAGCGCCACCAGCGCCACCTGGGGATAGACGTAGGCGATGCCGCGTTTCTTGTCGCGGGCGTGCAGCTTGTCCACTTGCTCGTCCACAACGTGAATCGTCGATTCGACCGCGTCGGTCGCGACTCGTTGCAGGTCGGGATCGAGCGAGGTGTAGATGTGCAGGCCCTCGCGGTTGAAGTCGCGCTCGCCCAGTTTTTGCAGCAATCGATCGTGCACCAGGTCAACAAAGTAGGGCGCCTCGCTGGCGTCCACGCTCTGCGACGTCAGATGCAGCGGCTCGGCCTTGGCGCTCTCCGCTTGCTGCTTAGCGATGGCGCCGGTCTCGACCATGCCGTCGAGCACCAGGTTGCGGCGTTCAACGGTGCGCTCAGGATGGCGGAAGGGGTTGAAGTAATTGGGCCGCTGCAAGATGCCGGCCAGCATGGCGCACTCGGCCAGGTCGAGCTGGCCCACGTCCTTGCCGAAGTAGGCCTGCGAGGCCTCGCCGAAGCCGTCGATGGAAAAACTGCCGCGCTGGCCGAGGTTCATCTCGTTGGCGTACATCTCGAAGATCTGCTGCTTGTTGAAGCGGTGTTCGAGCTGGAAGGTGATGACGATCTCGATCATCTTGCGCTTGAGCCGCTTCTCCGGAGTGAGAAAGAAGTTCTTGGCCAACTGCATGGTCAGCGTGGAGCCGCCCTGCTGCTTGCGGCCGGAGACCACGTCGCGGAAGATGGCGACGATCAGCCGCCAATAATTGACACCGCTGTGCTCGAAGAAGCGGCGGTCCTCGATGGCCAGCACGGCCTGGACAAGATTGGGGGGAATCTCGTTATAGGTGAGCAGCCGGCGCTTGGTGCGGTTGGCGTCGTCGCTGAGGCCGGTGATCAGCAGCGGTTCCAATTCATAGCTTGACAGCGGCTGGCCGTGGTCGTCGTCGATTGACCCCACAACGCCGCCGCTGACGCGGATCACCGCGCCGTCCTGCGAATGAAAGGACTGCGGACCAGGATGGACTGCGATGGTCTGGACACCTTCCTTGTAGGTTCCCAACTGGGAGGCCTGCGAGGCGCTGTCGGCCGTGTAGCCGGCCTCGCTCAATTCGTTGGCGATAAGGCGCACAGTAAGTCTTTGCCCAGGACGCACCTCTCGCGGCGCGGCATAGATCTTCGCCGTGCTGGCAAAGATCGGCTGCTTGAGGCGGTCGTCCACTACGTGCTGATATTTGATGTAGAAATAGCCGAAGACGGCGAAAAAGGTCAGCGCACATGCCGCAAACACCAGATAGACAACCGACAACAGCAGCGTCATCCTGGGATGCTTTCCTTTGGGCATTAGAAATCTGATCCTCAACGCCATTGATGCTCCTTGTGAATCAGCTATTAGCTGTTAGCTCTTAGCTCTTCCTCGCCGGGGAAGGCTTGAATGAAAAACCAAGACTGCTTACTCAGCGTGAAAAAGCTAAAAGCTAACAGCTAATAGCTAAAGGCTGCTTTTACGCTCCGACCGCTTCCAGCAGCGCATCTTCCTCGACGCGCTCTTTTAGCAGCGCCACCACGTCGGCTAACTCTACATCGACGCTGGTTGAGGTGGCCCTCGTCACTAACTCGACCTTGCCTTCGGCGGCCTTCTTGCCTACGTTGATGCGGTAGGGGATGCCTACCAGATCGGCGTCCTTGAATTTGACGCCGGCGCGCTCGTCTCTGTCATCCAAGAGCACGTCGAGGCCGGCGGCTTGGAGATCGGCGGCCAGCTTTTCGCCGGTCTCGGCCAGCAGGGCATCGGTCATGTTGGTTACCGTGACGACAACCGTGAAAGGCGCAATGGAAGCAGGCAGCCAGAAGCCGTTCTTGTCGTTGGACTGCTCGATGGCGGCGGTGAGAATGCGTTCGATGCCGATGCCGTAGCTGCCCATGATGGGAGTGACTTCCTTGCCGTTCACGTCGAGAACGCGCGCGCCCATCGACTCGGAGTATTTGTAGCCCAGCTTGAAGATGTGGCCGATTTCGACCGCTTTGCCGACAACCAGCTTGCCCGCGCAGCCGTCTTTTGGGCAACTCTCGCCTTCGTTCACACTGCGAATATCTGCGCTGAGCGTCCAGGAAAAATCGCGGCCTGGGGTGACGTTGCGCAGGTGGTAGTCGAGCTTGTTGGCGCCGGCGACAAGATTGGTACGCCCAACGAGGGACTCATCTATGACTATCGTGGGAGCATCAGTCATTCGATCCTTGTCGTGTTGCAGACCCACAGGGCCTAAAAATCCGACAGGCATATGAAAATCACTCTCAATGTCTTTAGGATCGGCAGGAACGAATCCACTAAAACCACTTTGTTGCAGAATTGCTAAGAATTTGGTCTCATTCAGTTCAAGATCACCCCGAAGATACACAACATAATAGGGATTTCCAACTGTTACGCCAACTGGCCTAAATGCTCCCCCGACAGACATAATAGACGATGGCCCTAGGGGTTTGAGAATGAGTGTCTTGATAATGTTTTGCTTAGAAACGCCAATAAAAGTTGCAACTTCTTCTATAGTCCGTTTTTCAGGCGTGTGAACTAACTCCGGCTTTCCGTCGCCGGTCGCTTCCATGTCCACAACCGCATCAAGCCGCGAAACCGCCTTCTCCGTATTTGCCGCATACCCGCAGACTGGGCAGCTTGCGATCAGATCCTCGCCCGCGTCGGTGTAGCACATGAACTCCTGCGATTGCGAGCCGCCCATCGAACCAGAATCCGCCTCGACGGCCACAAACTTCAGACCGCAGCGGGTGAAGATCTTGCGATAAACCTCATCGTGCAGGTCGAAGCTCTTGTCGAGGCCAGCCTTGTCAATATCAAAGGAGTAGCTGTCCTTCATCGTGAACTGGCGCACGCGCAGCAGACCCGACTTGGGCCGAGGCTCGTCGCGAAACTTGGCCTGAATCTGGTACCAGATCTGCGGCAACTGCTTGTAGCTGCGCAGTTCGTTGGCGGCGATGGTGGTCATGATCTCTTCGTGGGTCATACCCAGGCAGAGATCGGCGCCCTTGCGGTCCTTGAGGCGGAACATGTTGTCGCCCATCACGGTCCATCGGCCGCTCTTCTCCCATGGCTCCTTGGGATGGATCGCCGGCAGATAAAACTCCTGGCCGATCCGGTCCATCTCTTCGCGCACAATGCCGACGATCTTGTTGATCGAGCGCTGCCCGAGGAAGAGGTAGTTGTAGATGCCCGCGCCAAGCTGGCGTATGTAGCCGGCGCGGACGAGAAACCTGTGACTGGCCACTTCGGCGTCCGCCGGGGCCTCGCGAAGAGTGGGAATAAAGAGCTTGGACCAGCGTTGCATACGGATAAGGGCGTGCTTTCCCGCCAGCCATGCCGGCGCAGGAGATTTTAGCGATCCAGTCCATTCTAAATGTTTTGGGTTGGATTGCCCCGGAATCCCTGTCCATCGACAGGCAATCGCTTGACGAGCTTCCGGCAGCAGGGGGAGGGTTTCACAGCGCCCCTCCGGGGCGCATCGCTTGTTTGGCTGGTTTTCCCAGGGTTTCGCTGCGCTCCACCCTGGGCTACTATCGTTCACTCCCTCCGGGAGTGGTGGACAGCCGGCAGTCGGGGCAGCGCCTGCCGCGTGCTCCAGATATAATGCGGGGATGGATTCTTGCGTCCGCCAGACGGGTCAACCGGCATGAAACGATTTCTGCGCCTTCTGCGCTACGGGCTTCCCTACTGGTTCCAATGGCTGCCAGGGGTGGTGCTGCTGGCCGCTGTGGGCGTGCTTGAAACCTTTCGCATCCTGCTGCTGCAGCCCATCTTCGACCAGGTGCTGCGGCCCGACGCGCCCGACGGTCCCATCCTGCTCGGCCTTCCCAACAGCCCATGGCACTTCGACCTGAGGCTTGCGATTCCCCGCTCTCTGCATATGCACAACGCATGGACCGTGGTGGCCTTCGCCCTGGTTTGCGCCACGCTGGTGAAGGGAATCTGCGATTACCTCGGGACCTACCTGGTGAACTATGCCGGCTTCGGCACCATCACCGACCTGCGCAACCATCTCTACGAAACCACCCTGCGGCGCTCCTCCAGCTTTTTTCACAAGCACCCCACGGGCACCATCCTTTCCACCCTCATCAACGACGTGGACAAGGTGCAGAACGCGGTCAGCTCGGTGATGGGCGAGTTCTTGCAGCAGTTCTTCACCTTCATTGTCGGACTGATTTTCGTTGTCAAACTTGGCGGCTACCTCAGTTGGGCGCTGCTGTTGTTTGTGCCCGTGGTGATTACCTCCTCGCGCAAGATCGGCGGCGAGGTGCGGACGCGCACCCGCACCGGGCAGGACAAGCTGGCCGAAATCCAGAATATTCTTCATGAAACCGTCACCGGCCATCGCATCGTGAAGGCCTTCAGCACCGAGCTGTGGGAGGTATTGCGGTTCAAGAAGGCGGCCGGCCGCCTGTTGCGCGCCAATCTGCGCAGCGTGCGCATTCAGTCGATCAGCTCGCCGCTCATGGATACCATCGGCGCAATCGCAATCGCCATGTTTCTTTTCATCGGGCGCAACGAAATCATGCATGGGCGCATGACCATGGGCCTGTTCGGCGCTTTCATCATCCTGCTCTTCAAGCTCTACGATCCGGTGCGCAAGTTTGCCTACTTCTATAACAGCTTCCAGCAGGCGATGGGCGCCTCCATTTCGATCTTTGGCTTTTTCGACACCGAGGACGACGTCAAAGAGCGGCCCCATGCAGCCGCGCTGAAGGGCTTCAAAACGTCGGTTCGTTTTGAAAATGTGGGCTTCTTCTACTCGACGGCAGAGGGCGAGCACCAGATATTGCACAACGTCGATCTCAGCGTGGAGGCCGGCGAGGTGCTGGCGCTGGTTGGCCCCAGCGGCGCGGGCAAAACCACGCTGGCCAATCTCATTCCCCGTTTCTTCGACGTAACTTCCGGCCAAATTCTCATCGACGGCCACGACCTGCGCGAAGTGACGCTGGGCTCGCTGCGCCGCCAGGTGGCCCAGGTCACGCAAGAGACCATCCTCTTCAACGACACTGTGCGCAACAATATCGCCTACGGCCAGCCGGAGGTTCACCTCGATCTGGTGGAAGAGGCCGCGCGCAACGCTTTGGCGCACGACTTCATCCTGCACATGCCGCAGGGCTATGACACGGTGATCGGCGAAAAAGGCTTCCGCCTCTCGGGCGGCGAACGCCAACGCCTGGCGATTGCGCGGGCGCTCTTGAAGGATGCGCCGATTCTGATTCTCGACGAGGCCACCTCGTCGCTCGACGCCGAGAGCGAATCCCTGGTGCAGGCCGCGCTGGCCAACCTGATGCGAAACCGCACGGTTCTGGTGATTGCGCATCGCCTGGGCACCATTCGCCGCGCCAACCGCATCGCCGTGCTCGAAGAGGGGCGCATCACGGCCGTCGGCACGAATGAAGAGTTGCTGATCACGTCCGCCACGTATCAGCGGCTCTACAAACTGCAATTCATGGATGTGCCGGAGAAGCAGGGAACAGGGAACAGGGAACAGGGAATAGGGAATAGGGAATAGGGAATAGGGACTAGGGACTAACAGGGCAAAGGACGAACAGAATGCCGATTTATTCGATGACCGGGTTTGCGCGCTCTCAGGTTCGCGTGAACGATCAGTTGAGTTACACCCTGAGCGTCAAGAGCGTGAATCACCGCTTTCTCGACGTGCAGTTGCGCCTGCCTTCGGGGTTGGACGCGCTGGAGATGGATCTGCGCAAGGCGCTCAAAGACAGCCTGGTGCGCGGCCACGTCGATCTGACTCTCTCCGTTGACCGCTCCAGCCAGCAAACGGCAGGCTACAACCGGGAACTCGTGGACGGCTACGTGGCTGCCTTTGCCGCCGCGCGCGAGCAGCATGGGCTGGGCGGCCAGCCAGACCTGAACGCCATTCTGCGCCTGCCGGGAGTCTTGCAAAACGACAGCCGCTCGAATGGCGGCGAGGACCAGACCTCACTGGAGGAAAGCGCGCGCCGCGAGATCGCGCCGCTGCTCGAAGAGTTGAAGACCATGCGGGCGCGGGAGGGCGAGGCTCTGGTGGCGATTCTCGACGGCACGCTCGACCGTTTGGCGGAAGCCACAGAGGGCGTGGCGGCTTTGCGCTCTGAAGTCGAAGAGCGGTATCAAGCCCGGCTCACCCAGCGGCTTGAGGCGGCCACTGGCCCGGAGTTCAACCGCCAGCGGCTGCTCGAGGAGGTAGCCGTGCTGGTCGAGCGCAGCGACATTGCCGAGGAGCTGGAGCGCATGACCACCCACATCGGCCACTTCCGCGAGCTGCTGGCGGCGGGCGGCGAAGTGGGCAAGAAGCTCGATTTCCTGCTGCAGGAGATGAACCGCGAGGCCAACACGATGCTCTCGAAGACCGGCGGCGCGGGCGGGAAGGGAACTCGCATTACCGAACTGGGGCTGGCGATGAAGTCGGAGATTGAGAAGGCCCGCGAACAGGTTCAGAACCTGGAATAACAGTTGTCAGTCATCAGTTGTCAGTTTCGATTCAGGCGTGCAAGCAACCCAGACCGCTAAAAAGCTGCCCCACGTACCGCCGATTTGGCCGATAATCTTACTGACAACTGAAATCTGACAACTGACAACCGTCCGAAGGACAACATTATGGCGGGAATTCTCTTCATTATTTCGGCGCCGTCCGGCTCGGGCAAGAGCACGCTTGTCAACGAGGTGCGCAAACAGTTGACGGGGATCGAGTTTTCCGTCTCCTGGACGACGCGCCTGCCGCGCGGCTCCGAGCAGGACGGGCGCGAATACCACTTCACCAGCCGCGAGGAGTTCGAGCGGATGATCGCCGAGGGCGAGTTTTTGGAACATGCCGAGGTCTTCGGCAACTACTACGGTACGGCGCGTGCGTCGCTCGAACAGGCCCGGCGTGACGGCAACGATCTGCTGCTGGACATCGACGTGCAGGGCGCGGCGCAGGTGCGTGCCAGGATGCACGAGGCGGTCAGCATCTTTGTGCTGCCGCCCAACCCTACAGTGCTGCGTACCCGCCTGCGCAATCGCAGCCGCGCCGAGGGCGTCGAGGACGAGGCGGAGGTCCATCGCCGCCTGAGCGCGGCGCGCAAGGAGATTGAGAATTATTGCGAATACGGCTATATTCTGGTTAACGACATTCTGGACCGGGCGGTAGCGCAACTGGAAGCCGTTGTTCTGGCCGAGCGCTACTATCGCAACGACGAGCCGATTGCCTTCCGTTCGCGCCGGGTGTTGGAAGTGGCTGCCGCTTGCCTGCAAGCCAACTCGCAGGAGCGCCTGAAGCCCGTGCTCGATGCATTCGGCATCGGCGGCGACTCCGGCCAGCAGCTTTTGGACTTCGACGAGGACAAAGATGACGATTGAAACCGGCTTCGACTCGAACTACCGTAAAGTGATGGTAGCCGCCCGGCGCGCGCGCCAGTTGCAGAGCGGCTCCCACGCCCTTGTTGCCACGCAGTCCACCAAGCCCTGCCGCATCGCCCAGGAAGAGATCAGCGCCGGCAAGATCGCCTACGTCAAAGCCGACGTGCCGGTCGTCAAGCCTCTGGTCGATGGGCCGGCAATTCCCATCTTGCTGAGCTGAACCCAAGCTGCCTTCGACCCGGCCCGCGCTCCTCATGGCTCTCGTGCTAAGGGAAGGCACTCGGAACGGACGGCCTTTGGCAAACGGGCACGCGGTGGCGGCAAGCGGAAGGTTGACGCGCTCTCCCTCTGTTCACTGATATATCTAATCTTGTATTGCTCAATCATGAGACCATAGGCGGGCTACATCAGGCAGCCGGGCAAATCCTCTCTGCCGCGCCAGGTCCGTTTACAATCGCAACAATCGGTGAGGCCGCGGCAACGATGACGACCAGAACGAATGAACAGGGCATGGCCCCGCTCGGCGGCAACAACGGCTTCTCGCTTATCTCCAATGAAAAGCTGATCGAGTTCTACGCCGCGATGGTGAAGTGCCGCATGATTGGGGAGCGGGCGCGCTTTCTCCTGCGCAAAAGGGAATCTACCGGCAACGAAGATGGCGACGTGGGCCGGGAGGCAATCGCAGTGGGCGTGGCGATCGATTTGCTGCCGGAGGACACCGTCACCCCCCCGGATCACGACTTGATGGTCAACCTGGTCAGGGGCGTTCCGCTGGGCAAGATCTTCGGCCATCTGGCTGGCGGCGCGGCCAGGCCCAGTTTCGCCGAACGGGTCAAGCTGGCAACGGGCGCGGCGCAGGCGAACCAGACAGCGAAGAACGGCAAGATCGCAGTGGTCTTCAGTGGCAGCGGTTTCACCCCGCCCGGCTTTTTGCATGAAGCGCTCACGGCGGCCGGGGGCCGGAAACTGCCGATGATATTCGTCAGCCACAGCAGCTTCTTGACCGAGCCGGGCAGCCTCGACTCGCCAACCGGGGCCGAGGAAATCGCCGCGCGGGCCTGCGGCGTGCCGGTCATTGCCGTGGACGGGAACGATGTTGTGGCCGTCTACCGGGTGGCCACCGAGGCCATCGCACACGCCCGCAAGGGCAACGGCCCCACCCTGATCGAGTGCGGGGTCGAGCGCGCGCAGGCCCAGGATCCGGTTCTCAGCATGGAGGAGTACCTCGCGCGCAAGGGGATGTTCAGCGCGGAGATGAAGCGCGAAGCCGCCGCTGGCTTCGCGATGGAGCTGGACGACGCCAACGAGGCCGTTGAAGGCTGCCCACCCCGCAGCGCAGCCAAGCAGCTCTTGACTTGCTGAATTCCCATTTCAAAGCGTGCTGCGGATTTGTTCCCCGCCGGCCCTGATTCCCGCATCTTTCCCGCGTCCAAATCGGGCAAGCCAATGATAAAGTTAGGGGTATGAAGGTGAGCATACAGAGGCTCCTGGTTGCCGTTGTTCGATGCGCGATATTGCTGGCTGCGCTTTCCCTCTTCACAGCCGGCTCGATTGCCGCCGCGCAGGCTTCGGCGCCCATCTGCGAACCTGCCACGCTCGGTTCGCCCTACATTCCGGTCGATAGCTGGATTTATCCGGCCATGCTGAGGCTTTATTCGCTCGGCTTTGTGGACAATGTCTTTTTGGGCATGCGCCCCTGGACGCGCGCCAGCGCGGACCACATGATCGAGCAGGCCGGCGCGCGCATCGAGAATGCGGATGCCGGAGCCGCGACCGACGAGGCGCAGGGCATCTACGATGCGCTGATGCACGAGCTGCGCGAAGACACCCAGGGCCCGTGCGGGGCGCACAAGGGCAGCTCCCGCGTCGAGTCGGTTTACAGCGTGGCCCGCGGCATCAGCGGCGCCGCGCTGCGCGACAGCTTCCATCTCGGCTCGACCATCGTCAACGACTATGGCCGACCCTACGAGAACGGCTTCAACAACTACTCGGGCGCCAGCGGCTATGCCACCGCCAGCCGGTTCGCGCTTTATGTGCGCGGCGAGTTTGAAGCGGCCCCCTCGGGCGCCGGCTACTCCCAGGCGCTGGCGCAGGCGCTCAGCACGGTAGACGGCACGACCTTCCTCAACCTCGCCACCAACCTTCCCTATAACCAGGCCACCATTCCGATGGGACCGATCGCCACCACCACCAACGGACGGGTGATGGAGGCTTTTGTCTCCGCCCACGTTCTCAACCACGAGATTTCGCTGGGCAAGCAGGACGATTGGCTCGGACCTGGGTTAGGCGGCGGCATGGCCTACTCCAACAACGCGGAAAACATCTATTCGTTCCGCATCAATCGCGTCGAGCCTCTGCGCGTTCCTGGGCTCTCCCGGCTTCTCGGCACGTTCCGCTACGATTTTCTGGTTGGAGGGCTCCATGGGCACACCTTTATGCCAAATCCGGCGTATGTCGCCAAACCCTCTCCGAATCTGGCGAACGTTATCAACCCCGGCGATCCCTGGGTCCATATCGAGAAGATCAGCATGCGGCCCACGGAGAATCTCGAATTCGGCTTTGAACGCACCGCGATCTGGGGTGGTCAGGGACACGGGCCCATCAACCTGCACACCTTTCTGAAAAGCTTCTTCAGCTTTGCCTCCCCCAGCGCCACAATTAAGAATGGCCGCGACGACCCCGGCGCGCGCTTTGGCGCCTTCGACTTCTCCTACCGGCTGCCCTTCGTCCGCAAATGGCTCACGCTCTACACGGACTCGGAGGTGCATGACGACGTTTCCCCAATTGACGCCCCCCGTCGCGCCGCCTACCGGCCTGGCCTCTATCTTTCGCATGTTCCCGGCATTTCCAAGCTGGACATTCGCGTCGAAGCGGCCTCCACCGACCCATCCGCCTCCGACCATCCAGCCCAGAAGGCATACCCAAGCCAATACGGCCATTTCATGTACTGGGAAGCGATCCAGAGGCAGGGCTATACCAACCACGGCCAGCTCTTCGGCGACTGGATCGGACGCGAGGACAAGGGCGGCCAGGCCTGGATTACCTATCACCTGAGCGGCAACGAATGGATCCAGGCAGGCTTCCGCAACCAAAAGGCTACCAGCTACTTCATCCCCGGCTCGACGACCCAGACCATCCCTGGCTTGAGCAAGGGATGCCCCACCACGACGGCTTGCCTGCTCCCCGGCGGCACCACGCTGAATGACTTCAACATCCAGGTGGTCAAGCGGCTGGGCAAGGACTTCGAGATCGACGGCAACTTTGCCCTGGAACGCTGGAAGGCGCCGATCTATCTTCCCGGCCAGCAGACGGTAACGGCGACGACGGTTCAACTCACTTGGTTCCCAGAGCGCAAGGTCAGCTTCTGACCGGTCCGGCTATACTGCTCTACATGCAAAGAGACACTATCGCGGAATGGCAGAGCCTGACGCAACTCTACAGCGAGATGAGCGACGGCGAATTGTACGCGCTGGACGCCGATCTTGCGGATCTGACCGAAATGGCGCAACAGGTTCTCCGCGACGAAATGAAGAAGCGCGGGCTCGATCGCCAACCTGCATCCAACCCTGCATCCAATCAGGACCGGAAGGTCGCGGACCATGCCGTGGCTCCTCTGCGGGATAGCGACGATCTTTTTCCGATCTCCGAAGACGGGGCGGATGACAGCGATCTGCCGCGCGAGTACACATGGAAGACGCCGCTCTGCGATTGCGAGGACGGGGATTATGCGGGTCAGCTTCAGGCGGCGTTGAAGGCGGCGGGAATCGAGAGTTGGATTGAAGGCGCGGGCTTTCGTGTTGCAGCCGATATGCTGAATCCGCGGATACTGGTTGCCGCCGATCAACTGGAGCAGGCGCGCGAGATCGCTTCAAGGCCGATTCCGCAGGCCATCGCCGAGCAATTCAAAATGGAGATTCCGGAGTACGAACCACCGGTATGCCCAAAGTGCGGCGCTGAAGACCCGGTGCTTGAAGGCGCCGATCCGGCCAATTCATGGCTTTGCGAAAGCTGCGGAGAGCAGTGGACCGATCCGGTAGCCGCCTAAATCCGTAGACGATGAGCGCATTGGCGTCGAGGAGGTATCTCATGGGAGCTCGACGGGCAGCTCATGGTCCATTTTCCCGCCAAGAACGGGCACATCGGAACCCGCGTCGATCAACGGGAAACCAGCAATCCGCTCTTGAATGATTCTTGCTGGCTAGCCGGATTCAGTAAGGCGGCAGGCTCCTTGGGAATCCCTTTGGCCCAAGAGGCGCAGGATATTCCCGACGGACAGTTACCTTTGCTGGAATTAGGAAAGAAAAATTTCCCTCAGGAGTCAATCTTGCTGATAGGCTACGAGCGGAGGGGAACCATGGCTTCGTCGCAGAGCGAGTCCGATCGGGGGGGGGCGGGCCAGCGCAACTCACCACGTTTCTTTTGGAAGGGAACTGCCTCAATTCGCATACTGCCTCGCGGACCGGATGTCGTAGGCGTGTTGCTTGATTTGAGTGAGGGAGGATGCGGCGTCGAGCTGGGGATGGCGCTTCCGGCCGATGTTGGCGCCATGGTCGAAGTGGGACTGCGCGTCCATGATTTGACGCTCAAGCAGCGGGGCATCCTAAGGAATATCCGGTTCATCCGGCACGTTGAAAAAGAAACGCGGGCGGGCATTGAGTTCAGCGATGGGAATAGCCGCGGCTCGGAGCAGTTTCGCCTGTTGATCAAGCAATTGCTCGCTCAGGTGGAAAAGGATCCCTCGAACGACGCCAAAGAGAAGTCCGCGCAAGGATGGTGGGCAAGGCTCTTCGGATCGGGCCGCTAGAAGATCGCCATCGCCAGATGGTTGACCGCAAAAGCCGCGCCCCAGGCCAGCACCAGCATGTAGAGAAACTGCACGGCGGGCCACATCCAGCTGTTAGTCTCGCGGCGCACCACGGCCATCGTCGAGGTGCATTGCATCGCGAAGGCAAAGAAGATCATCAGCGCCAGCGCGCCGCCCAGTGTCATGTCATGGTGCAGGGCGGTTTGCAGGCTCAGCGCCTGTGTCCCCGGATCGGCGCCGTAGAGCGTACCCATCGTACTTACCATCACCTCGCGGGCCAGGACGCTTGAAAGCAATCCGATGCCGATCTTCCAGTTGAAACCCAGCGGCGCAATGGCCGGCTCGATGAAGTGGCCTAGCCGCCCTATCAGGCTGTCGGCCAGCTCCGGCGCGGAGATTTGACCGCCCGCAGACTGGATCACCGGCAGGTGAGCCAGCACCCAGAGCGCCAATGTGACGCAGAGAATCACCGTGCCCGCCTGGCGCAGAAAGACGCGCGCGCGATCCATCAGCCGCAGAGCCAGCGAACGAAGCGTGGGCATGCGGTATTGCGGCAGTTCCAGGATGAACGGCGTCTCGCTGGACTTGAGGATCGAACTCTTGAGCAGCCATGCGGTTGTCATCGCCCCGACAAAGCCAGCCAGATAGAGGCTGAGCATCACGATGGTGCGCAATCCCAGAAAGCCGTGCAGGTAGACGACGTTGGGGATGAAGGCGGCAATCAGCAGCATGTAGACCGGCAGCCGCGCCGAGCAGGTCATGAAGGGGGTGACCAGGATGGTAGCCAATCTGTCGCGCCTGTTCTCGATGGTGCGCGTGGCCATGATGGCTGGCACGGCGCAGGCGTAAGCCGAGAGCAGGGGAATGAAAGCCTTGCCGTTCAATCCAATGGTCCGCATCACGCGATCGGCGATCAGCGCGGCGCGAGAGAGATAGCCGGAGTCTTCCAGGATTCCGATGAAAAGAAAGAGCAGAAGGATCTGCGGCAGAAAGACCAGCACGGACGAGATGCCCTTCCATGCGCCGTCGAGCAAGAGCGACTGGATCCACCCGCCCGGCAAGAGCGGGCGCGCCAGGTTGCCCGCATAGGCCAGGATCGTCCCAAAACCATCGGAGAGCGGCTGGCCGATGGAGAAGACCACCTCGAAGACGCCGATAACCACAACGAGAAAGAGCAGCGGTCCCCAGATGCGGTGCAGCAGCACATTGTCGATCTTGCGCGTGCTCTCGACCGAGAGGGGGGCGCGATAGCCGGTGCGGGTGCTGATCTGCGCGGCCCAATTGTGGGCGCTGGCGGGATTCCCAACCACGGGCAGGGTCAGCGGCTTGGCGGCGGCCCGATCGGTTTGCTGATTAAGGAAGAGCGGGACGGCATCCAGGCCGGTTCCGTGAACGGCACTGATCAGGGCCACCGGCGCTCCGAGTTCGCGGGCCAGTTTGAGCGCATCGACATGGCCGCCGCGAGCCTCCATCAGATCGCTCATGTTGAGCAACACCAGGGTGGGCAGGCCGAGAGCCAGCACCGGCGCGGCCAGCATCAACTGGCGGGTCAGGTGCAGCGAATCGAGTACCAGCAGCACCGCGTCAGGCTTGGGCGTGCCGGGCATCTTGCCGCGCAGCACGTTGATGGAGACGCGGGCATCCTCGGAGTACGGGTCGAGCGAGTAGATGCCGGGCAGGTCGATGAGCGTCAGATCGGCGCGGCCCACGCCGGCCATCAGCCCCATGCGCTGCTCCACGGTAACGCCGGGGAAGTTGGCCACCTTCTGGCGCAGGCCCGTCAGCCGGTTGAAAAGGGTGGATTTACCGGAGTTCGGAGGCCCGATCAGCACCACAGTTCTGAGTTGCCCTGCCGGCGGCAGAGTCTTGGGCGGCTCGAAGGCCGGAACTGTGCAGCAGGCGCTCATCGCGCGGCCTCAATCAGTTCGGGAAAGCCTTCGCCGGGAACGCCTTCAGAAGCTTCCGGCCCGGCAATTGCGGCTCCAGGGGTTCGCACGCGGATGGCCGAGGCTGTCTCGTGCCGGAGGGCAATCTCCATCCCGTCCACGCCGTAGACCGTTGGGTCGCCGGCCGGCGCGCGGCGCAACACCGTCACGTGCGCATCGGGAACAAAGCCCATGTGCATGAGGTGGTTCTGCACGGATTCAGGCAGATCGAGGGCTACCAGAACCCCGCTCTCGCCCACATTCAGTTCGCTCAACACGCTCAACCGACCGACTCCCAGACTTCGATAGGCCGCTCAAAAAAGGCAGGCCCCTGAAACTACGACCATAATAGTCGGATTTCAGTATACGGCCATTCTGGCCTGAGCCGCAAACGCCGGACTTGTCTTCTATCCGTTCGGCGCACACAGCTGTTTGTGGGCGGGGATTTGGCGGCTGGCTTGTAAGCCAGTCCCAAGCCTTCTGGACCCCTCTGGCTCAATTCATCGGAACGATGTCTGATTTGTATCAGTGGAAAGAAATCTTCGATGTGATCCTAATCACACGATGAAGGTCCAATTCGTTCTGTCGAGTAAATATCCGCTACAGCGGTGGGACGGCAGACCGATGGTCTGGGCAATAAGGACAGAAGGAAACCTATTGCAAATAGGAGAACCCTCGGCTGACACAAACAGCGAAGACCATCACTTCCGATTCCCATCGCGCCGAACTGCTCGGGGGCAGATGACGTTCATGCGATTGCCCGGGCGTCTTCGCTTTCTGCTCCCACATCCATGCCAGACTCAGGTATACTGTGCGAAATTCGGAGGAAGCATGAAGACGCGTACTTCCCTCAATTGGTTCTCTCATTTCCCTACTCTTCGTCTCGCCGCCTTCCTGCTGGCGGCGCTGGCTTGGACCAACTCCGGCTTTTGCGGCCCCATTCACGATGCGGCCCAGCAAGGCGACTTGGCCAAGGTCACGGCGCTGCTCAGCGGCAATTCTCGACTGGCTTTCAGCAAAGATGAGAACGGCGAAACGCCTTTGCACATAGCGGCGCGTTCTGGCCATATAGACATAGCGGAATTGCTGCTGGATAGCAAGGCGGACGTCAACGCCAAAGACACCTATGGAGATATGCCTTTGCATCTGGCTGCGCGCATGGGCCAAACGGATCTCGTTGAGTTACTGCTGGCCCACCGAGCTGCGGTCAATGTTGCGGACATTGGCGGCTATACCCCTTTGCACCTCGCAGCGCTTAATGGCTACGGCGACGTGGTGGGGTTGCTGCTGGCCCAAAGCGGCGATACCAATGCAAAAAACAGCGACGGCGATACGCCTTTGCACCTGGCCGCGCGCTCGGGCGCAACGGACGTAGTGAAATTGCTTTTGGCCCAAAATGCCGATATCAATGCAAAAAACAACGACGGCAATACACCCATACATCTGGCGGCGTCAGAGGACCATGAAGACACGGTGGAATTGCTGTTGGCCGCCAAGGCCGAGGTCAATGCCAGAAACAACCTCGGCAATACGCCTCTGCACGACGCTGTGCATAGTGGCTACAAGGATGTAGTGGATCTGCTGCGCCGGCACGGCGGACGCTAGCGGCTGTGGAGCGGGGGAAGACGTGAAACTGCGCTTCACAGTTTTACAGTTGTACAGTTTCTGTGGGTTGTGAAACTGTGAGGTGGATGTGGTTTATTTTGAATTGTTTAAGGGTTGATCCACCGATTCACTGATTCGCGGTTTCCGTGCTTCCGTGAAGAGGGTGCTTGTAAGTATATGATTTTGAGTTGGTTAACGATAGCTCCACAGATTCACCGACAAAAACGAGAAAAAAGCGCCGAGGACTGCGGGGGTAGCGGGGTTGGCGGCGATGGTAGCGTTTATGCTGCTCATGGCGTCCTTTCAGGGATCAGGGATCAGAGATCAGTGGAGTTCCGTTCCGATGACTACTTCTATTTTCCGCCAGCGGAGTTTAATTATCTGCAAAAAAGGGGTGGCGGAATGGGATTTCTTTTTCGTGTGCCGGAGTGGGGTTCGTGGTTTTCCATGTCCGAAGACCCGCTCATTGCGATGAGACTGCGATGAACGGGGCACAGCTTCTCATAACTCATGGTAGTTCTTCGGGACTGATGAACGGGCCACCTGCCCAATTGTGCGTTGAGGCGAAGGTGAACAAGAGCAAATGCAGGTCCTTCGACTCCGCTGAAGAGCGCTTCGCAAGGATGACGGCAAGGATGGGGCACGGGGGGCTTGCTGGGGATTCCCACATTGGGCGGGTGGGTTTGTGGTTTCCCACCCTTGCGACGAAATTTCACGAAGCAGGCTCTTCGACTCGCTGCGCTTGCCGAGAAAGACAGCAAGGGTGGAACGCGGTGATCGAACATGAGCTCCAGGCAAAGTCGTGTTATATTCAGCCCAAAGGGTTCCCCCCCGGATCAGGAGAGGTCAAATGAGAGTTGCAAGAGGATTCATGCTTCTGGGCATGGTGTTCCTGGCGCCCAGTGCGCCTTGCAGCCCGTCGCTTGCCAATACGCCTCCCTCGGAAAGCGTCGATGCCTCAGTGACGAAGATCCTGGTGGTGTTCAATACCGACCCGGGTTTTACGATCGCCGACCGGGCCGACCTCTCGACCGGGCTTCGCCCGGTATCGAGCCGCGTGCCGTCTGTCGCCGCGCTCCTCGCCAAGTATTCGGCCAGCTATTCCCGGCCGTTGTTCGTTGGGACCAGGCTGCGGAATGTTCACGAGCTGGCGATCAAGGGAGATTCGAGCCTCGCGATTTGGGAACTGATGAGGGATCCGAACGTAATCTATGCGCGAGTGTCGGACCCCGACCTTGAGGCGAAGGTGGCGGCGACGATCGACCGGATCAACAGCCAAACGGGCGGCGTCTGGGTGGCGGGGTACACGATCCCCGGCATCATGACGCCCGAAGATCGCAGGAAGCTGCTTGGGTTATCCAGCCGGATGGCGCGCCCGGCGGCGGATTCCCCGTCGCAACAGGCTTCGGATGCCCGGTTCTCAGCCATGCGGCAAAGTTTGACGAGCGGCCAGGCCCCAAGCCTGCCCAGCTCATTCGATTGGCGAGCGTACAACAACACAGACTACATTACGCCTGTGAAGAATCAGGGCAGTTGCGGCAGTTGCTGGGCATTTGCGACCACCGGCAGCGTCCAAGACGAAGCGAA
The DNA here is from genome assembly GCA_049520855.1 of Occallatibacter sp. Classification (GTDB taxonomy): domain Bacteria; phylum Acidobacteriota; class Terriglobia; order Terriglobales; family Acidobacteriaceae; genus Telmatobacter. Next base: position 1,056 of record JBEKPI010000006.1, on the reverse strand, counting down.
CGCCTATTACAACAGGAATCTGGGACTCGATCTCTCAGAGCAGCAGTTGCTCTCCTGCGCCAACGCCGGCACATGCGCGGCAGGCGGCTACACGGACCAGGCCTTGAGCTATGTCCAGCTCACCGGACTGACGAGCGAGGCGTGCTTTCCCTACGCGGGAGCCGATGGCGTGCCGTGTTCCAACATGTGCGGCAACCCGACGTACTGGAAGATTGCATCGTGGGCCTGGCTGCCGGGGTCATTCTACGAGATTCATGACATTGATATTCAAATTGGATTGCTGGCCTACGGTCCCTTTGCAAACTACATGGAAGTCTACACCGATTTCTACTACTACGTGAGCGGCATCTACTATCCGAGCGCCGGCGCAACCGATGAAAGCGGGCATGCTCCGGTGGTTGTGGGTTTTGGGTTTGCCGCGCCGCCGCCGGCCTTGAACTCCGAAAGCGATCCCGCGCTTTACCTGGTGGAGAAGAACTCATGGGGCGCTTCATGGGGCGAAAATGGATTCTTCCAAATCTTCTCAGGGGCGGCGATGGACAACCAGTACATGATGGGGATCAACGCTCCCGCGCCGCCGACAGCGCAGACTGCGATGTGCCAGGATCTGGACGGCGCGGGCCACTGCTACTGGGGCCTGGGCCCGAAACCAGCAAGCGGGTGCCCCTCCACGTGCGCGTCCTCAACGGAATACTGCGCCTATAACGGCTCGGCTCAGGCCCCGGTGGCCTGCCTCACGAGCGCATCCCTGATCCAACCGGTGCCGACGGTAACACTGACACCGGTCGAATCGAGCATTACCATGGCGCAGTCGCTGCCGATGACGGTGACGGTCAGCGGCGGCGCAGGGAATCCGACGCCGACCGGGAGCGTGACGCTGACCAGCGGGAGCTACGCTTCAGCGGCTGCTCCGCTGAGCGGCGGCTCAGCCGCCATCACCATCCCGGCTGGTTCCCTGGCAACAGGCGGCAATACGCTGTGGGCCACCTACACACCCGATTCGTCAGGCTATGCGGCGTACGCCACAGCGACCGGCACCGCGGGGGTCTTTGTGAC